>DASTHP010000173.1:0-10185 GCA_035718125.1 Burkholderiales bacterium
GCTGCAGCGGCTCGGCTACGAGACGGCGCACGTCGGCAAGTGGCACATGGGCAACGACGGCATGCCGCGCCCCGGCTATCACCACTGGGTGAGCTTCGACGGCCACGGCAGCCTGAACGACCCGAAGCTCAACGTGAACGGCCAGTACGAGCCGCGCGCAGGCTACATGACCGACCTGCTCAACCGGGAGGCCTTGGCCTTCGTCGAGCGCAAGCACGCGAAGCCCTTCGCGCTGTTCTTCGCGCACAAGGCCGTGCACCCGGACGCGCACCAGGCCGCGGACGGCACGCTCGACATGTCGCGCTTCGGCGGCTACATCCCCGCCGAGCGGCACCGCGGGCTGTACGCCGGCGCCGTGTTCCCGAAGAAGCCGAACATGCTCGCGCCGCGCGAGCTGGTGAAGCAGGCGCCGGCTTGGGCGGAGGCCTTCGAGATGCGCGCCGCGGAGCCCTCGCGCCGGCTGCTCGCGGCGATCCAGGCCGGCACGCAGGAAGAAATCCGGCAGCGCGCGCGCATGATGGCTTCAGTCGATGAGGGCGTGGGCCAGCTGCTCGAGGCGCTCGAGCGCACCGGCAAGCTCGACGACACGCTGATCCTGTTTCTCGGCGACAACGGCTACTTCTTCGGCGAGCACGGACTCGGCCCCGAGCGGCGTTTCGCCTATGAGGAAGGCATCCGCGCTCCCTTCCTGCTGCGCTTTCCGCGCAAGGTGCGCGCGGGCACGCGCATCCGCGACCTGGTGATCTGCCAGGACATCGCCCCGACGCTGATCGAGCTTGCCGGCGGCCGGCCGGGGCCGCAAGTGCAGGGGCGCTCGCTGCTGCCGCTGCTCGCGGGGCGTCGCCGCGGCTGGCGCAAGTCGTTCCTCGTCGAGTACTGGGCGGAGCAGGCGATGCCCTGGCTGGTGGGCATGACCTACAAGGCGGTGCGCACCGACCGCTACAAGCTGATCCACTGGGTGAACCGCGGGCGCGGCGCGGAGCTCGATGAGCTCTACGACGTGGAACGCGATCCCTTCGAGCTCAAGAACCTCGCGCGCAGCGCGCGCCACGCGCGCGTCAGGGCAACATTGCGCAGCCAAATGCGGCGGCTGGTCGCGGACGCCGCCGGCCTCTAGCCAAGCACAAAGCACGGGAGACAGCCTTGGAATCGATCGACCGACCCACCATCCAGCGCTCGGCCACCGACCTCATCGACGAGGTGAAGCTGCAGTCCGCGCACAGCGCCGCGGACCGCCTCGCGCACTTCGGCGGCGCGGAAGTGGCCGCGGTGCTCGCGCGCCTCGCCCCCGGCTTCGCGCAGGAGATCCTCGCCGAGCTGCCGGCGGAAACGCGCGAGCGCGCGCTCGCCGCGGCGCCGGGCGAGTACTCGCGGCAATGGCAGCGCAATTCGCTTTATGCCGAAGGCACCATCGGCCGCATGATGGAGCCGGTGTACGCGGAGTTTCCACCGCACGCCACCGTGGGCCAGGCGATCGATGCGCTGCGCGAGCTGGTGAAGCACGCCTTCATCACCTACATCTACATCGTCGACGACGAGGAGCGGCTGCTCGGCATCGTCACGATGCGCGACCTGCTGTTCAACGAGAACGACCGGCCGCTGCGCGACGTGATGCTCTCGGACGTCTTCGCGCTGCACGCGCCGACCAAGCTCGAGGAGGCGATGAAGCAGGTGCTCGACCGCCACTACCCGGTATACCCGGTGGTGGACGCCGAGAACCGGCTGCGCGGCCTGCTGCGCGGCCAGAGCATGTTCGAGGCGCGTGCCTTCGACATCGCGGCGCAGCCCGGCAGCATGGTCGGCGTCGAGAAGGAGGAGCGCCTCGGCACGCCGTGGCCGCGCAGCCTGTTCATGCGCCATCCGTGGCTGCAGCTGAACTTGCTCACCGCGTTTCTCGCCGCTGCCGTGGTGGGCATCTTCCAGGACACGATCGACCGACTGGTGATCCTCGCGTTGTTCCTGCCGGTGCTCGCCGGCCAGTCGGGCAACACCGGCTGCCAGGCGCTCGCCGTGACGCTGCGCGGCATGACGATCGGCGAGCTGAAGCCTGGGACCGAGCGCCAGCTGATCACCAAGGAAGCCGGCTTGGGGCTGCTCAACGGCGCGGGCGTAGGCGTGTTCGCCGGCATCGGCATGTATTTCGTGGCTTCCGGCCAGGGTTCGCCGCACGCGCTGGCGCTGTCGATCGTCGTGTTCCTCGCCATGATCGGCTCCTGCGTCGCGAGCGGCCTCTCCGGCGCCATGGTGCCGCTCACGCTCAAGCGCTTCGGCTTCGACCCGGCGACCGCATCGAGCATCTTCCTCACCACCGCCACCGACGTCGTCAGCATGGGCATGCTCCTCGGCCTCGCGGCACTGCTGGTGCGGTAGAAAAAATTGGGGTCAGGGCCGAATTTTTCTTCGCCGGAAAAATTCGGCCCTGACCCCATTTATTTGATCTAACATTTGGCGGGCAGGGGCTTTCGAGGAGGCTCGCCATGCAAGTCAAGGAGATCCTGCGGGTCAAGGGGAACCGGCTGCTCACCATCGAGCCCTCGGGCCGGGCCGGCGACGCAGTGCGCACCATGTCGGAGCAGAACCTCGGATCGCTGGTGGTGCTCGACCAGGGCCGCATGGTGGGGATGCTGACGTTTCGCGAAATCCTGCAGGCGCTTGCGCAGCGCAACGCTGCGATCGCCGACGTGCGCGTGGGCGACATCATGGTGCGCGATCCCGTGACCGCTGCGCCGGACATGGAAGTCAACGACCTGCGCCGGACCATGCTCGATTCCGGCGCCCGCTACCTGCCGGTCATGCAGGACGGCAAGCTGATTGGCGTGATCTCGTTCCGCGACGTGGCCAAGGCCGTGCTCGAAGAGCAGGACTTCGAGAACAAGATGCTCAAGGGCTACATCAAGAACTGGCCCGCCTGAAGCCCTGAACAGACGCGGTCTTCTCTTCGGCGGCGCGGCGCTCGCCGGCGCCGGCGCGCTCGCTGCCTGGCGCTGGTGGCCCGAGCAGGGGCTGTGGAATCCCTGCCTGGCGCGCCTGCCGCGCCGCCTTGCCGAGCACGAGCTGGTGAAGGCGGCATGGGACGGGATCGATCCCGCGCAGGTGTGGGATGCGCACGCGCACCTGGTCGGCACCGGCGATTCCGGCAGCGGCGTGGTGGTCAATCCGCGCATGAGCAGCCTGCTCAACCCGGCCGAGTACGCGCGGCGGCTGTTTTTCCTCAATGCCGGATGCGCGCACGATGCCCCGGGCAGCGTCGATCAAGCGTACATCGAGCGCATGCACAATCTGATGGACGGCTTGCGCCCGGGCGCGAAGCTCCTGCTGTTCGCCTTCGACCGGACCCACGGCGAAGGCGGCGAGGTGCTCTGGGAGCGTACGGGCTTCTACGTGCCGGACGCCTACGCGCGCGACACGGCGCGCGCGCATCCGCAGGTCTTCGAATGGGTGGCGTCGGTGCATCCCTATCGGGCCGACTGCGTGGAGGCGCTGGAAAGCGCCAAGCGCGCAGGCGCGCGCGGCGTGAAATGGCTGCCCTCGGCGATGGGCATCGACCCGGGCTCGCCGCTGTGCGACCGCTGCTACGCCGCGCTGGCGCGGCTCAGGCTGCCGCTCATCACGCACGCGGGCCTGGAGCGCGCAGTGATGGGAACCGACGTCCAGCACTACGGCAACCCGCTGCGCCTGCGGCGCGCGCTCGATGCCGGCGTGCGCGTGGTGGTGGCCCACTGCGCCTCGATGGGCCAGGACCGCGATCTCGACCGGGGCGCCGACGGCCCGCTGCTGGACAGCTTTGAGCTGTTCACGCGCCTGATGGACGAGCCGCGCTACGCCAGGCTCCTCTTCGGCGACCTTTCCGCGGTGACGCAGGTGAACCGCGCCGGCGGCACGCTCGCCCGCCTGCTCGAGCGCGAGGACTGGCACCCGCGGCTGCTCAACGGCTCGGACTACCCGCTGCCCGGTCTGATGCCGATCTTCTCGGTGGAGTTCATCGCCTCGCTCGGCCTGCTCGAGCCGGCGGCAGGCCCGGTGCTCTCCGAGATCCGCACGCACAACCCGCTGCTCTTCGATTTCGTGCTCAAGCGCAGCCTGCGCCTGCGCGGCCGGGCGCTCGCCGCGCGCGCGTTCGAGACGCGGCGGTTCTTCGAAGGCGGCGTGTAGAATTCTTCGCATGTCGGGCAATACTTTCGGCACGCTGTATTGCGTCACCTCGTTCGGCGAGTCGCACGGGCCGGCGTACGGCGGCGTGATCGACGGCTGCCCGCCGGGGCTGGAGCTCTCGGCGGCCGACCTGCAAGCCGAACTCGACCGGCGCAAGCCCGGCAGCTCGCGCCACGTCACGCAGCGGCGCGAGTCGGACGCAGTCGAGATCCTGTCCGGCGTCTACGAGGGCAGGACCACCGGCACGCCGATCGGCTTCCTGGTAAGGAATGAAGATGCGCGCTCCAAGGACTACGCCGAGATCGCGCGCAAGTTCCGCCCGGGGCACGCCGACTACACCTATTGGCAGAAATACGGCATTCGCGATCCGCGCGGCGGCGGACGCGCCTCGGCGCGCGAGACCGTGGTGCGCGTGGCGGCGGGCGCGGTGGCGAAGAAGTGGCTGGGCGCGCGCTACGGCGTGCGCGTGCGCGGCTATCTCGCGCAGCTCGGGCCGCGCAGGATTCCCTTCCAGGGCTGGGATGCGGTGAACGCCAACCCGTTCTTCGCGCCCAACGCGGACATCGTGCCGGAACTGGAGAAGTTCATGGACGCGCTGCGCGCGAGCGGCGACTCGTGCGGCGCGCGCGTCAACGTGGTGGCGCACAAGGTTCCGGTGGGCTGGGGCGAGCCGGTGTACGGGCGCCTCGATGCCGACATCGCGGCGGCGATGATGTCGATCAACGCCGTGAAGGGCGTGGAGATCGGCGCGGGCTTCGCCGCCGTCGAGCAAAAGGGCAGCGAGCATGGCGACGAGATGACCCCGCAGGGCTTCGTCTCCAACAACAATGGCGGCATCCTCGGTGGCATCTCCAGCGGCCAGGACGTCACCGTGTCGATCGCGCTCAAGCCCACCTCGAGCATTCGCCTGCCGCGGCGCACGATCGACATCGAGGGCAAGGCGGCCACGGTCGAGACTGCCGGGCGGCACGACCCCTGCGTCGGCATCCGCGCCACGCCGATCGCCGAGGCGATGCTCGCCTGCGTGCTGATGGACCACGCGCTGCGCCACCGCGCGCAGTGCGGCGACGTGTCGCCGCCGACCCCTGCGCTGTAGAAAACCCTCCTGGAATCCTTTAGAGTATCCCCTCACCCCACGCAAGTGAGGCAATAACATGAGCAACAAGGGGCAGCTGCTACAAGACCCGTTCCTGAACACCCTGCGCAAGGAACACGTTCCCGTCTCGATCTACCTGGTGAACGGCATCAAGCTGCAGGGACAGATCGAATCCTTCGACCAGTACGTGGTGCTGCTGCGCAATTCGGTGACGCAGATGGTCTACAAGCACGCCATTTCCACGGTCGTGCCCTCGCGCGCGGTCAGCCTCGGCGTGGAGCAAGACAAGGACGCTTGAGCACCGCGGCGGCACCCGACTACCAGGCCGCAGTCCTCGTCAGCCTCGATTTCGGCGGTGCCACGCGCGAGGACGCGGCCGAAGAGCTCGCGCGCCTCGCCGAAAGCGCAGGCGTGCCGCGCCATGTCACGGTGCGCGGCCGGCGCCAGCGCCCCGACCCCAAGTATTACTGCGGCAGCGGCAAGGTGGCCGAGATCGGCCAGGCGGCGGCCGCGCTCAATGCCGCCTGGGTGATCTTCAACCACAATCTGTCGCCCGCACAGGAGCGCAACCTCGAGGCCGAGCTGAAATGCCGCGTGCTCGACCGCACCGAGCTGATCCTGGAGATCTTTTCGCAGCGCGCGCAGACCCACGAGGGCAAGATTCAGGTGGAGCTGGCGCAGCTGGAGCACCTGTCGACGCGCCTGGTGCGCGGCTGGACCCACCTGGAACGGCAGCGCGGCGGCCTGGGCAAGACCGGGGGACCGGGCGAGAAGCAGATCGAGCTGGACCGCCGCTACATCGCCAAGCGGGTGCGCGTGCTGCGCGACAAGCTGGACACCTTGCGCAAGCAAAGGACCGTGCAGCGGCGCGCGCGGTCACGGCGCGACGTGCTCTCGGTGTCGCTGGTCGGGTACACCAATGCCGGCAAGTCCACGCTGTTCAATGCGCTCACCCGCGCCGGGGCCTACGAGGCGGACCAGCTGTTCGCCACGCTCGACACCACCACGCGGCGCGTGTGGCTGCCCGAGGCGGGCAATGTCGTGGTGTCGGACACCGTCGGCTTCATCGGCGACCTGCCGCACGGCCTGGTGGCCGCGTTCCGCGCCACGCTGGAGGAGACGGTGCACGCCGAGCTGCTGCTGCACGTCGTGGACAGCGCCTCGCCGGTGCGCGAAGAGCAGGCGGCCGAGGTGGACAAGGTGCTCGCCGAGATCGGCGCCGGCGACATCCCGCAGATCCTGGTCTGGAACAAGGCCGACCTCTCGGGCCTGGCCCCGGGCGTCGAGCGCAACGAGTATGGTAGGATTCATCGCGTGTTTGTGAGCGCGCGCACCGGCGCCGGACTTGCCGACCTGCGCGGCGCGGTCGCCGAGGTCGCACAGGCGCGGCTGGCGCGCAACCCTTCTCCTGAACCGATCTCTCTGTAGTTAGTCGAGCAATCATGTCGCTGAACGACCCGAACTGGGGACGCCAGGGCGGAAGCCGCGGCCCGGGTGGCAACCAGGGCCCGCCCGACCTGGACGAGCTGTGGCGCAATTTCAACCGCCGCCTGAACGACCTGTTCGGGCGCCGCGGCGGGGGCGGGGGCGACCGCGTGCCGCAGCCGCCCTCGGGCAAGATGCTCGGCGGCGGCGCCGGCGTGCTGATCGCCCTGGTGCTGGCCGTGTGGCTGGCGAGCGGCTTCTACATCGTCGATGCCGCCTCGCGCGGCGTGGTGCTCACCTTCGGCAAGTTCAATCAGGAGACCGAGCCGGGCCTGCGCTGGCGGCTGCCGTACCCGATCCAGTCGCACGAGATCGTCAACCTCGCGCAGGTGCGCACGCTGGAAGTCGGCTACCGCAACAACGTCAGGACCAAGGTGCTCAAGGAAGCCCTGATGCTGACCGACGACGAGAACATCGTCGACCTGCAGTTCGCGGTGCAGTACGTGGTCACCGACGCGCAGGCGTGGCTGTTCAACAACCGGCGCCCGGAGGAAGTGGCGATGCAGACCGCCGAGGCTTCGATGCGCGAAGTGATCGGCAAGAGCAAGATGGATTCGATCCTGTACGAAGGCCAGGACAACATCGCCAACCAGGCGCAGGTACTGATGCAGCAGGTGCTCGACCGCTATCGCACCGGCATTGCCTTGAGCCGCATCACCATTCAGAACGCGCAGCCGCCGGAGCAGGTGCAGGCGGCGTTCGACGACGCGGTCAAGGCCGGCCAGGACCGCGAGCGCCAGAAGAACGAGGGCCAAGCTTACGCCAACGACGTCATCCCGCGGGCGCGCGGCAACGCGGCGCGGCTCATGGAGGAGGCGCAGGGCTACCGGCAGCGCGTGATCGCCAACGCCGAGGGCGAGGCATCGCGCTTCCGCCAGGTGCTGGCGGAGTACGCCAAGGCGCCGGCGGTGACGCGCGAGCGCATCTACATCGAGACGCTGCAGCAGATCCTGTCCTCGACCTCGAAGATCCTGGTCGACACCAAGGCGAGCGGCAACCTGCTGTACCTGCCGCTCGACAAGCTGATGCAGCAGTCGGGCACGGCCGGCACGCCGTCCGAGGCGCAGGCCTCGCAGCGCGCCACGCCCGAGCCAGCGGAAACCGGCCCGCGCTCGCGCGAGACGCTGCGCGAACGCGAGCGGGGGGCGCGTTGACATGAGAGCCATCGGCCCGGTCGCTGCGGTCCTCGTCGCCCTGCTGCTGGTCGCCTCCAGCATGCTGTTCACGGTCGACCAGCGCCAGAACGCCATCGTGTTCCAGTTCGGCGAGGTGAAGGAGGTCATCACCACGCCCGGCCTCAAGTTCAAGTGGCCGATGATCCAGAACGTGCGCGTGTTCGACATGCGCATCCTCGGCTACGACGATGCCGAGCCGCTGCGCTTCCTCACCTCGGGCAACCGCCCGGTGCTGGTGGATTCCTTCATCCGCTGGCGCATCGTCGACGTCAGGCTGTACTTCGTCTCGGTGCAGGGCAACGAGGCCGAGGCGACCCGGCGCCTGCGCCAGACCATTTCGGGCGCGCTGCGCGACGAGTTCGGCGGGCGCACGGTGCACGACGTGGTTTCGGGCGAGCGCGACGCGGTGATGGGCCGGGTGCGCGACAAGGCCGACCAGGACCTGCGCCGCATCGGCGTCGAGATCGTCGACGTGCGCCTGAAGCGGGTCGACCTGCCGCAGGAAGTCAGCGAGTCGGTGTACCGCCGCATGGAGGCCGAGAGGAAGCGCATCGCCAACGAGCAGCGCTCCACGGGCGCCGCCGAGTCCGAGCGCATCCGCGCGGATGCCGACCGACAGCGCGAGGTGATCCTCGCCGAGGCCTACCGCGACGCGCAGCGCATCAAGGGCGAGGGCGATGCGCGCTCCTCGGCGATCTACGCGCGCGCCTTCTCGGAGAACGCCGAGTTCTACGCGTTCTACCGCAGCATGGAGGCCTACCGCTCGACGTTCCGCGGACGCGGCGACCTGCTGCTGCTCGAGCCGACTTCGGACTTCTTCCGCTACCTGAGGGATCCCGGCGGCAAGGCCGGCGCCAAGAGATGACGGGTCATGGCGACCACGCTACTCCTCGCCTTCGCCCTGATGCTGATCATCGAAGGGGTGCTCCCCTTCCTCGCGCCTAGCCTCTGGCGCAACACCTTCAGGCGCATCACGCAGCTCTCCGACGGGCAGATCCGCTTCTTCGGCCTGACCTCGATGCTGATCGGCCTGCTCCTCCTGCTGGTGGCGCGTTGAGGAACGGGCCGGAGGCTCCTTGATGCGCTGGCTGCTGCCCGAGTACGTCGAGGACATCCTGCCCGCGGAGGCGGCGCGCATCGAGCGGCTGCGCCGCGCCATCCTCGACCTGTTCGCGGGCGCTGGCTACGAGCTGGTGATGCCGCCGCTGCTGGAGTACATGGACTCGCTGCTCACCGGCACCGGGCACGACCTCGACGTGCGCACCTTCAAGGTGGTGGACCAGATCTCCGGGCGCATGATGGGCTTGCGCGCCGACATCACGCCGCAGGTGGCGCGCATCGACGCGCACCTCCTGAACCGCAAGGGCGTGACGCGCCTGTGCTACTGCGGCAGCGTGCTGCACACGCGGCCCGCCGGGCCGGGAGCGACGCGCGAGCCGATCCAGATCGGCGCCGAGGTCTACGGCCACGCCGGCGTCGAGAGCGACCTCGAGGTGCAGCGGCTGCTGTGCCGCGCGCTCGCGCTCGCGCGGGTGCGCAAGGTGCGCATGGACATCGGCCACGTCGCGGTGTTCCGCGGCATCGTGCACGCCGCCAAGGTCGGCCCCGAGATGGAGGCGGACCTGTTCGAGGCGCTGCAGAAAAAGGACCTGCCCGCACTCAAGGAACTGACCCGCGGCCTGGACGCGAAGACGCGCGCCGCGCTGCTGCTGCTGCCGGAGCTCTACGGCGGCGCCGAGGTGCTGGGCCTCGCCGAGAAGAAGCTGCCGGCGATCCCGGCGGTGAAGCGCGCGCTCGCCACGCTGCGCGCGCTCGCCAGGGCCTGCCCGGTGCCGGCGAGCTTCGACCTCGCGGAGCTGCGCGGCTACCACTACCACTCGGGCGCGGTGTTCGATGCCTATTGCGAGGGCGTCGCCGGCGCCGTGGCGCGCGGCGGCCGCTACGACGAGGTCGGCAAGGCGTTCGGCCGCGCGCGTCCCGCGACCGGGTTTTCCATCGATCTGAGAAGCCTGGCCGCGGCGGCCGGGGGCAAGGCAAAGCGCAAATGACGAAGGCGGCACGCAACGTGGTGGTGGTCGGCACGCAATGGGGCGACGAGGGCAAGGGCAAGATCGTCGACTGGCTCACCGACCACGCACAGGGCGTGGTGCGCTTCCAGGGCGGGCACAACGCGGGCCACACGCTGGTGATCGGCGCGAAGAAGACCGTGCTGCACCTCATTCCCTCGGGCATCCTGCGCGGCAGCGTCGACTGCTACATCGGCAACGGCGTCGTGGT
>DASTHP010000174.1:0-6218 GCA_035718125.1 Burkholderiales bacterium
GATCTGGCCGAGCACGACGATCGTGAAGGACAGGCCCAGGATCAACGCGATGGCGCTCACGCCGAAGTAGTCGGCGCGGATCGCCTGCATGAACGGGCCGCGCAGGCCCCAGGCGACGCCGTGCAGCAGCGCGAAGCCGACGATCATCGTCACGCTGGTCGCGTAGGTGAGGCAGAGCAGCCCCGCCATGTGCATCACCATGCATCCGGCGCAGATGAGGCGCTTGTCGAAACGGTCGCCCGTGACCGCGCCGATGGCGATGCCGCCGATCTGCGCGAGCGTCATCAGCATGATGTAGAGCGCCGCGGCCTCCACGGTGTAGCCGAGGCCTTCCTTGAGGTGCGTGATGGCGTGCACGTTGACCGCGCTCACCACGAGCAGCGCGAAGCCGTGCCCGAGCGAGAGCAGCCAGAAGGCGGGCGTGCGCAGCGCCTCGCGCGCAGTGAAGTCGCGCGTGGCCGCCTTCCTGTGCGCCGCCTGCATCTTGCTCGGGGTCGCCAGCAGCGGCTCGCCGTCCACGAACTCGCCGTACAGGTGCGGCCGGCCGCGGATGACGAAGGACAGTGGCAGGCCGGCGAGCAGGATCACGACGCCTGAGCCAAACGCAGTCGCGCGCCAGCCGTAGGTGGCCATGCACCAGGCCACCAGCGGCACCGCGATGCCGCCGAGCGCGAGCCCGAGGCCGAGCGTCGACAGGGCGCGCGCGCGCTTCTTCTCGAACCAGTAGATGAGCGAGACATTGAGCGGCATGAACCCGCACATGCTCGAGCCCAGCGCGATGACGATGAACGCGCCGTAGAACGCCATCAGGCTCTCGATCTGCGACAGCAACATGAAGCCGATGCCGAGCACCGTGACGCCCGTGCGGATCACGCCCTGTGCGCCGAAGCGGTCGATGATCCAGCCCAGGATCGGCCCGATGACGGCGGCTTCCATCTGGTGCAGCGCCGCGGCGAAGGAGAGCTCGGTCTTCGACCAGCCGAAGGCGTCGCGCAGCACCGCGACGTAGGCACCGAAGGACTGCAGCAGCAGGCTCGCCTGCAGGAACTGGATGCCGCCGCCCGCGGCGACCATCTTCCAGCCGTGGAAGAGGCGCTTCATGGTGAAAGGCGCAGTGTCGGCTGCTAGTCTGCGCCGACGTCGTGCAGGAACTGGGCGCGCTCGTTGGGATTGGCGAGGCTCTCGGCGAGCAGCAGGCAGAACTGGCGCCGGCCGCTTGCCTGGGCTGCCGCCTTCTTTGCGACCACCTTCGCAATCGGGCCGAGGTAGGCGGCGAGCCGCTTGGTGGCCTGCTCGATCGCCTCGGGCGTCAGTTGGGCGGTCAGGCCTGTCGCAGGTGCGCGCGTTGCGGCCGTCGCGCCTGCAGCGCCCGCGTCCGCCGCGGCGACAGATGGCGCTTTTCCCGCCAGGAACGCCGTGCGTTCATCGGGATTTGCCAGGTTCTCTGCAAGCATGCGGTAGAGCTGGTCGACGTCCGTGGTCTGGGTGGCGCCGCGTTTCACCAGCACGCGGGCGACCGGGCCGACAAAGCGCGCGAGCTGCTGCTCGATCTGCCTGAGTGCCGCGGCCTCCCAGCCGGGTGGCGGCACCGTCTTCGCCGCGGGCGACTGCGTGCCCGGCGTCGAGGCCTGGGGTTGCGAGGGCTGGGACGGTTGTGATGGCTGCGAGGACTGCGAAGGCTGGGACGGCCGCGAAGGCTGCGACGGTTGCGACGGCTCGAACTGCGCCGTGGATCGCACCGGCACGTTGAGGATCGTCTCCTCCGACAGCGTCGGGTTCGCCGGGGCCGCGTGCGCGTCGAGCACCGCGTCGCGGAACGCGCGCGCCTCCTGGAAGCGATCCTCCGGCTTCTTGGCGAGCGCCGCCATCACCACCGCGTCGAACTGCTCGGAGCAGCGCACGGGATCCACCTCGGAGGGCAGCCGGGGCTTCTCGTGGCAGACCTTGTAGGCGATGGACTCGGCGCTGCCGGTGAACGGGCGCTCGCCGGTGAGCAGCTGGTACATGACGACGCCCGCCGAGAAGAGGTCGGCGCGCCAGTCCACGCTCGCGCCGCTGTACTGCTCGGGCGACATGTAGCCGGGCGTGCCCATGATCGCGCCGATCTGCGTGAGGTTGGAGGAGTCGATGCGCGCGATGCCGAAATCCGCGATCTTCAGCTTGCCGTTCTTCATCACGATGATGTTGGCCGGCTTGATGTCGCGGTGCCATACCCCCTGCTCGTGCGCGTGCTGCAGGGCGTCGAGCACCTGCACCATGACGCTCACCATGTCCCCCCCGTCGAAGCGCGTGCCGCGCACGAAATATTCGCGCAGGCTGTTGCCTTCGACGTATTCCATGGCGAGAAAGGCGACGTCGCCTTCCTCGCCCCACTCGTACACGCCGACGATGCCCGGATGCGACAGCCGGCCGGCGGCCTGGGCCTCGTTGTGGAAGCGGGCGAGGAGCGTCGCCTCCTGCTCGTCGTCCACCAGGTCCTTGCGGATGGTCTTGAGCGCGACGGTGCGCCGGATGTGGGGATCGAAGCCCTTGTAGACGACCCCCATGGCCCCTTTGCCGAGGACCTCCGAGATGGTGTACTTGCCGAGCTGCGCGGGAACTGCGGGCGGTTTGCGCTTCGTCATCCGGGTCGGGGCGCCTCAGCCCTCGAGCATCTTCATCGCCTGCACCAGGCTCTTCTTCATGCGGTTGAAGGACTGCGTGAGCACGCCGATCTCGTCGCGGCTGGCGACCGGGAAGTCGGACGCATCCAGGTTCTCGCCCTGGCTCACGGCGTCGGCGAACTTCGAGAGCCGCGTGACCGGGCGGATGACCATGAACCACAGCATCAGGTTGAGCGCGACGAAGATGAACGCGAACACCACCGTGAGCGACACCATGAAGGTCTTGAAGGCCGCGTTGGCGCGCGCAATCGGCACGTCGGTCGGCACGGAGACGATCTGCGCGCCGATCACCTCGTTCAGCTTCCAGCCGAAGCCGTTGGCCGGCCCGTACTGCTCCACCAGCGTCTTGGGCGCCGCGTCGACCGTCGAGTGGCAGTACAGGCAGGACTCCTGCTTGATCTGGATCGGCCGCGCGATGAAGAACGACCGGCCGTTCGGCGTGTCGCGCTCGCCGACCACCTCGGGCTTGTCGGTGGCGTTGCGGAACTGGTGGACGATGTCGGCTTCCCAGTCGTTGGCGCGGTTGCGCGGGTTGGTGGGATTGAGCGTCGCTTCCTTGTAGGCGTAGTCGGGGAACGACTTGCGCAGGCCGTTGAACACCTCGGTGGCCGAGTAGGCGGGCACCGACTGCGGCAGGAACTTGTACTTCATCTGCGTCTGCAGCAGCGGCCCCACCTGCGTCGAGGTGTAGGCGCGCGTGGCGAGCGCCGACTCCATCACCAGGCGCGCGTTGAGCACGATCTCGTCGCGCGCGTTCTTCTGCAGGAGCTGGTCGGAGACGTACCCCGCCGCAGCGAGCCCGATGAGGAACACCAGCAGGAACACCAGGTTGAACTTGACGACCAGTTTCATGGCGAGGCTCCTTGCGTTGCCATCAGCGCTTGTCCGCCGGCCGGGGCGGCGCGGCAGTGCCGGGTGCGGCTTCGGTTTCCTTCGGCAGGTACTTCTCCGGAAACAGGATCGGATCCCACTCCGGATGGAACCTGAGGTTCTCGACCAGGGCGGCGCGAAACGCCGGATCGGCCGCGCGCGACTGGAAGCGCGCGGGCATGCGGCGGCGGATCTCGAGGGGCGCCTTCAGCCAGGTCTCGACCTCGGCGTACTTGACGGGCTCCAGGCGCCGCGGCTGCACCTGACGATCCTTGTAGCGCGCCATGCGCGAGGGCAGGGGGTCGAGGAATGCCTTGGGCAAGGCGTCGATGAATGCCGGCGAGGGGCGGCCGGCGACGCCGCCCTTGTTGCCGTCGCCCGTGTAGAAGTCGCCGCTCTTGAGGCGCAGCGGCGCCGTGCCCGCGCCGGCGGTGCGCGGCCCGAGCACGCGCGCCTCGCCGGCTTCGACGAACGCCGATCCCTCCGTGCCGCCGAGGGCCATCACCACGGTGCCCTCCACGGGCTGCAGCGTGAACAGGGGTGTCACGACGCGCAGGCGCGCGCCCTGCTTGACGCCGGCCAGCTTCAGCGTGCCCTGCGTCGCATAGAAATCGCCCGGCGCCGGCTTGCCGCGCGGCACGGACAGTGCGAGCACGCGCGTCTTCGGGCCGAGCGCCAGGGCCACGCCGTCGTCGAACTCCATTTCGGCGAGGCTCTTGTCG
Organism: Burkholderiales bacterium; assembly: GCA_035718125.1. Taxonomy (GTDB): domain Bacteria; phylum Pseudomonadota; class Gammaproteobacteria; order Burkholderiales; family SG8-39; genus JAABQT01. The sequence goes on from DASTHP010000174.1 coordinate 4,256, forward strand.
CCGACTTCGACGATGTCCCCGGACTGCAGGCGCACGCCTTCGGCGAGCGCGTAGCGCAGCACCCCGCGAACGAGCGTCGTGGGCCCCTCGAGGAGGGTAACGGTCACCATCGGGTCCGCCATGGCGGCGGCCCACGGCCAGGCGAGCAGCGCCAGCGCCCAGCGCCCCAGTTGCACCATTCGCACGCGGTTCCCCTTCCCCCAAGTCCGGCGGCACCGCCCAGTGCCCGAGCGCCCCGCAAGATCAAGGGCTTCGAGCGCATGGATACTAGGCGTCGCGAGGAAATACTGTCAATCAAGCACGCGCCTGCGACAGGGCATTCGCGGCCGCGGTTTCCCTTAGACTGCGGGGCGGCCACCCAGGGCCCGGTTACTTATGTCACCCAGCCACGCGAACTGCGCCGTTCTGTTCGTCGACATCAGCGGCAGCACGCGGCTCTACGAGACGCTCGGCGACCATGAGGCGCTGGCGCGCGTGGGCCGCACCATGGCGATGCTTTCCCGCGTGTGCGCCGACTGCGACGGCAGGGTGATCAAGACCGCAGGCGACGGCGCGATGTGCAAGTTCGAGACGGCGGATGCCGCGCTGCGCGCCTCGCGCCTGATGCAGGAGAAGACCGCCGACCAGCTCGAGCCGGGCGCGCCGGGCCTGGGCATCCACATCGGCTGCCACTTCGGACCGGTGCTGGAGGACGCGGGCGACCTGTTCGGGGACACGGTGAACCTGGCGGCCCGCGTCGCGGGCCTGGCCAAGAGCGGGCAGATCATCACCACCGAGGACACGGTCGCCAGGCTCTCGCCCGCGCTGGCCGAGCGCGCGCGCCGGCTGGACGGCGTGCCGGTGAAGGGCAAGCGCACGGTGGTGTCCATCTTCGAGTTCCTCTGGCAGGACAGCGACGAGCTCACCGCGCTCAGCACCCGGCTCGATCACAGCCGTGCCGCAAGCCTCGCCCTCGCCTACGAGGGACGCACCTGGCGCTTCGAGGGTCCGGGCGAGCTCACCATCGGACGCGATGGCACCTGCGACGTCGTGGTGGGCGACCGCAAGGCGTCGCGCCTGCACGCGCGGGTGGAGCGGCGCCGCGACAAGTTCGTGCTCGTCGATCACAGCTCCAATGGCACCTGGGTGCAGGCGACCGGGGAAGCCGAGGTGGTCGTGCTGCGACGCGAGGAGCTGATGCTGCGCGGCAGCGGCCTGATCGGCATCGGCCACAGCCCGGTCGACGGCGAGGGTGCGCCGGTGACGTTCTCCTGCCAGTAGGCCGCCAGGGAGCCCGCGGGCGCTATTTCGCCAGCAGCCGGCGCAGGGCGAGCAGCTCGCGCCGCCGCGCCGGGTCCGGCTGCGGATAGGACATGTCGAGGCTCTTCAGCGTCTCGACGACGATGCGCGAGACGATCAGGCGCGCGTTCGCCTTGTCGTCGGCGGGCACCACGTACCAGGGCGAGCGCTTGGTGCTGGTCGCGGCGAGGCAATCCTCGTAGGCGCGCATGTAGTCCTTCCAGTACTTGCGCTCCTCGACGTCCTTGCTGCTGAACTTCCAGTTCTTGTCGGGCTCGTCGATGCGCGCGAGGAAGCGCTTGCGCTGCTCGTCCTTGGACCCGTGCAGGAAGAACTTGACGATGCGCGTGCCGTTGCGGTGCAGGTGCGTCTCCATGTCGGCGATCGAGCGGTAGCGTTTCTCCCAGATGTCCGCGTCGTCCAGCAGCTCGTGCGGCACCTTCTGCGCGCGCAGGATCTCCGGGTGCACGCGTACCACCAGCACTTCCTCGTAGTACGAGCGGTTGAAGATGCCGATGCGGCCGCGCTCGGGCAGCGCGCGCTGCGTGCGCCACAGGAAGTCGTGGTCGAGCTCCTCGGCGCTGGGGTGCTTGAAGCTGTAGACCTGGCAGCCCTGCGGGTTGACGCCGGACATGACGTGCTTGATGCAGCTGTCCTTGCCCGCCGCGTCCATCGCCTGGAAAAC
>DASTHP010000175.1:0-6091 GCA_035718125.1 Burkholderiales bacterium
CCTGCGCTTCGTCGCCGAGCGCGCCGAGATGGGCGAGCACCGCGAGGCGGTGCTGGCGGTCACCATCCCCGAGGAGCGCGGCAGTTTCCGCCGCTTCTGCCGCGCGCTGGGCGGACGCAACATCACCGAGTTCAACTACCGCATGTCGGATCCGCGCGAGGCGCACATCTTCGTTGGCGTCACCGTGCACGACCGCGACGAGACGGGGCGCATCGTGCGTGCGCTGCGCCGCGACGGCTTCCGCACCCTGGATCTCTCGGACGACGAGGTTGCCAAGGGCCACATGCGGCATATGGTCGGCGGCCATCTGCCCCGCGCGAAGGGCGCGGCAAGCGAACTGCTGTACCGCTTCGAGTTCCCGGAGCGGCGCGGCGCGCTGATGAAGTTCCTCACCGCGCTGAACCCGGGCTGGAACATCAGCCTGTTCAACTACCGCAACCTGGGGGCGGACTACGGCTCCATTCTGGTCGGCCTGCAGGTGCCGCCGCGCGAGATGGGCGACTTCCGCAGGTTCGTGGCGCGCCTGGGCTACCCGGCGAACGACGAAACGCGCAATCCCGCCTACCGGCTGTTCCTCAAGTAGCGCCCCCTGCGCCTATTCCCCGCGCACGATGCGCTCGTCGGCATAGCACACCGGCGAGGCCATTTCGCTCGTGGGGCCGGGCGTGCCGAGGAACACGAGCTCGCTGCCGTCGCGCCGGTACACGCCGCGCTCGGTCACGACGTAATCCACCGGCACGTCCCAGGACTGCGGATGGATCGTCGCCATGCGCGCCATCTCATAGGTCACGCCGATCACCAGGGGCTTCGCCGTGGCGGCGGCGAGCGTCCGGTCGAAGAAGCCGCCGCCGTAGCCGAGCCGGTAGCCCTGCGCGTCCCAGCCATTCATCGGCAGGAGGACCGCCCGCGGCGTCACCGCGCGCGAATCCGCCGGGTAGGGAATGCCGAGGGGCCCCTCGGCGAGCGCTACGCCGGGATGCCACTCGCGGAACACGAGCGGGGTCTTCGGCGCGACCACGACGGGTAGCGCGGTCAACGCGCCGGCCTCGCGCAGCGTTCTGGCGAGGTGGCGCGCATCGTACTCATTGCGGATCGGCCAGCAAAAGGCCAGCACGGCGCTGCGCAGCCCGGGGAATCCACGCTCGAGGTGGCTGTCGATGGCGTGCCTGAATCGCTCGACGGTTTGCGCCGGCAGCGCTTCGCGCGCTGCGACCAGGCGCGTGCGTTCCGCCCTGCGCCACGCTTTAAGCTCATCGGGATGCATCGCGCGTGCTATTCTTAGTCCATGATTCTTAGGCGTTTCCTGACTATAGCACTCGGTCTTGCGGCGCTCTCCCCGAGCGCGCACGCCCAGGACGATGCGGTGCTCGGCGCCTACGCCGCTTTCCGTGCGGGCGATCCCGACAAGCTGGCGCGCCACGCGAGTGCGCTGCAGGGCCACACGCTCGAGCCTTGGGCCGATTATTGGCGGCTGCGCCTGCGCATCGACGACGCGAAGCCCGATGACGTGCAGCGCTTTCTTGCGCGGCACGCCGGCACCTATCTTGCGGACCTGCTGCGCAGCGATTGGCTGCGCGAGCTCGGGCGGCGCGGGGAGTGGCTCGCCTTCGAGCGCGCGCTCGGGCCGCTGGCGCAGGACGACCTGGAGATCCGTTGCTATGGCTGGTCGGCGCGGCTCGCGCGTGCCGACGGCGAAGCGGCGGTGGAGGCGCGCGCCGCCTGGCTCGAGCCGCGCGAATTGCCCGATGGCTGCGTGACGCTCACCGAGCGGCTGCTCAGGAACGGCGCGCTCGGCGAGCAGGCCGTCTGGCAGCGCGTGCGCCTGCTGCTCGCCAATGGCCAGGTGAGCGCGGCGCGCCGCACGCTCGGTTACCTGCCGGCGAAAGAGCAGCCCGACGAGCGCCTGCTCACGCAGGCGGCGGTCGCGCCGCAGAAGCTCGTTGCGCAGCCGCCGAAGAACCTCGAGCCGCGCGGCACGCGCGAAGTGATGCTGTTCGCCGTGTCGCGCCTGGCGCGCAACGACGCGCGCGCTGCAGCCGCGGCGCTGGAGGGCGCGCTGGGCGCGAATCTGCCGGCGGAGGACCGCGACCTGCTGTGGGCCCGCATCGCCGCCTGGGCGGCACAGGACCACCTGCCCGAGGCGCTCGAGTGGTATGCGCGCGCGGGCAGCGCGCCGCTCACCGATGAGCAGCTCGCGTGGAAGGCACGCGCGGCGCTGCGCGCCGGCCAGTGGCAGGCCGTGCGCGAGGCGATCGAGCCGATGTCGATGCTCGCGCGCCAGGACCCGGCCTGGACCTACTGGTACGGCCGGGCGCTCGCCGCGCAAGGCGATGCGGAGCGTGCGCAAGCCTACTACCAGCGCATCGCGGGACGGCCTTACTACTACGGCATCCTGGCGACCGAGGAACTGGGCGCACGGGCCAGCGTGCCGCTGCCGTTCCACGCGGCCACGGAAGACGAAGTGGATGCCGCGCGCCGGCATCCGGAGCTCGCACGCGCGCTCGAGTTGTTCCGCCTCGGGCTGCGCCCCGAGGCCACCAAGGAGTGGATGTTCGCCGTGCGCGGCATGGGAGACCGGGAGCTGCTGGCGGCGGCGGAGCTCGCGCGGCGCGCTGCCGTCTACGACCGCGCCATCGGCACCGCCATCCGCACCGAGCAGTTGCACGATTACCGCATGCGCTATCTGGCGCCGTTCCGCGAGGTGTTCTCCACCTACGCGGGCGCCTACGACCTCGAGGAAGCCTGGGTGCTGGGCGTCGTACGCCAGGAGAGCCGCTTCATCGTCGATGCGCGCTCCGGGGCGGGCGCTGCCGGGCTGATGCAGCTGCTGCCGCACACCGCGCGCTGGGTGGCGCAGAAGACCGGCTATCGCGGCTACAACGCCAAGCGGGTCGCCGACGTGGAGACCAACATCGCGCTCGGCACGCGCTACCTGAAGTTCGCGCTCGACGGCACCGGGCACCCGGTGCTCGCCTCGGCAGCCTACAACGCCGGCCCCAACCGCGCGCGGCGCTGGATGCCGGCGCGCCCGATGGAGGCCGCGGTGTTCGTCGAGACCATCCCTTTCAACGAGACGCGCGACTACGTCAAGAGCGTGATGGCGAACGCCGTGCACTACGCGCTGCTGCTCGAAGGGCGCAGCACCTCGCTCAAGCAGCGCATGGGCTCGATCCCCGGGCGCCAGAACGGCGACGAGCCCCTGCTCGGGGAACTGCCTTGATGCGCGCGCAGAACGTGCTGGTGGTGGGCGGCTCGGGCTTCGTGGGCCGCCACATCGTCGCGGCGCTCGCAGCGCGGGGCGCGCGCGTGACGGTGCCCACGCGCCGCCGCGAGCGCGCCAAGCACCTGCTGCCGTTGCCGACGGTCGACGTGCTCGAGGCCGACGTCGCGCAGCCGGGCGTGCTGGCGCAACTCGCCGCGGGACGCGATGCCGTGATCAACCTCGTCGGCGTGCTGCACAGCCGGCGCGGGCGGCGCGACGAGCGCGGCCCGAACGACTACGGACCGGATTTCGCGAGGGCGCACGTCGAGCTCGCGCAGGCCGTCGTGAATGCTTGCCGCGGCGCGGGCGTGAAGCGGCTGCTGCACATGAGTGCGCTGGGCGCGGATCCGCAGGGCCCCTCCGAGTACCTGCGTTCCAAGGGCATCGGCGAGGGCGTGGTGCTCGCCGCCGAGGACATCGCGGTCACCGTGTTCCGGCCCTCGGTGATCTTCGGGCCGGAGGATGCGTTCCTCAACCTTTTTGCGACGCTCACGAGCCTGACGCCGGTGGTCGTGCTCGCCTGCCCGCAGGCGCGCTTCCAGCCGGTGTACGTCGGCGACGTTGCCCGCGCCTTCCTCGCGGCGCTGGATGAGCGCGGCGCGCACGGCAAGCGCTACGAGCTGGGCGGGCCGAAGCAGTACACGCTGCGCGAGCTTGTCGAGACCGTATGCGCGATCACGGGCCGCCGCCGGCTGATCATCGGCCTGGGCGAGCGCCTGTCGATGCTGCAAGCGCGGCTGCTCGAGCTCTCGCCGGTCAAGCTGATGACGCGCGACAACGTGCGCTCGATGCAGGTGCCGAGCGTGTGCGCCACGCCGTTTCCCTTCGGCATCGAGCCCGCGGCGCTGGAAGCGCTCGCCCCCTCGTGGCTCGCGCCGACCGGGGCGCGCGAACGCTTCCCGGCGCTGCGCACGCACGCGAGGCGCTGAGGGGCGCTGATGTTGCTGGTCGTCGGCAACAAGAACTACTCCTCGTGGTCGCTGCGGCCGTGGCTGGCGATGAAGGTGCTGGGCATCCCGTTCGAGGAGCGGCGCATCCCGCTCTACGGGGAGCAGTCCAAGGCCGAGATCCTCAAGCATTCGCCCGCGGGCAAGGTGCCGGTGCTGGTCGACGGCGACCTGCACGTCTGGGATTCGCTCGCCATCCTCGAGTACCTCGCCGAGCGCGAGCCGCGCGTCTGGCCGGCGGATGCGAAGCTGCGCGCGCGCGCACGCTCGATCTCGGCGGAGATGCATGCGGGCTTCCAGAGTCTGCGGCAGCACATGAGCATGAACATCCGCCGGCACCACCCGGGCAAGGGGCGCACGCCGGAGTCGCTCGCCGACGTGCGCCGCGTCGTCGAGATCTGGAGCGACTGCCGCGGGCCTTTCCTGTTCGGCCCGTTCTGCGGCGCCGATGCGATGTATGCGCCAGTGGTGCTGCGCTTTCGCACCTACGAGGTGGAGCTGCCCCCGGCGTGCCGCGCTTACGCCGACGCCATGCTGGCCCTGCCGGCCCTGCAGGCGTGGATCCGCGACGCCGAGCGCGAGGCGGAGTCGCTGCCCCAGTTCGACCAGTACGTGTGAAGGCGTACGTCGTCGGCGGCGCCGTGCGGGACGAGCTGCTCGGCCTGCCCGTGGCCGACCGCGACTGGGTGGTGGTGGGCGCGACGCCCGAGGACATGGCGCGGCAGGGCTTCCGCCCCGTCGGCAAGGACTTTCCGGTGTTCCTGCACCCGCGGACGCACGAGGAGTACGCGCTCGCGCGCACCGAGAGGAAGAGCGGGCGCGGCTACAAGGGCTTCACCGTGTACGCGGCGCCGGACGTGACGCTGGAGGACGACCTCGCGCGGCGCGACCTCACCATCAACGCCATGGCGAAGGATGAGGATGGGCGCCTCATCGATCCCTTCGGCGGCGAGAAGGACCTGCGCGCGGGCGTGCTGCGGCACGTGAGCGCCGCATTCGAGGAGGACCCGGTACGCATCCTGCGCGTGGCGCGCTTTGTCGCGCGCTTCGGCTTTCGCATCGCGCCGGAAACCGAGGCCCTGATGGGCCGCATGGTCGAGATCGGCGAGGCGGACCACCTGGTTGCCGAGCGCGTGTGGCAGGAGTTTTCGCGCGGGCTGATGGAGAAGCACCCCGCGCGCATGCTCGAAGTCCTCGAGCGCTGCGGGCTCACCGCGCGCGTGATGCCGGAGCTGAAGAACGATCGCGCGGCGCTGGAGCGGGCGGCGGCGGCGAACGCGCCTTCGCCGGTGCGCTTCGCCGTGCTCACCTGGGGGCTGGAGGCCAAGGCCATCGAGGCGCTCGCCGAGCGGCTGCGCGCGCCGAACGAGGAGCGCGAGCTCGCGGTGGCGGCGGCACGCTGCCGGCCCCTGCTCGCGGCGCGGACTGCCGAGGAACTGCTCGAACTGCTCAAGCGCGGTGACGCCATCCGCCGGCGCGAGCGCTTCGGCCAATTGCTGCAGGCTGCCCGGCTCGCCCAGCCCGAGCTGAATCTCTCCGGGGTGGAGAAGGCGCTGGAGGCGGCTGCGCAGGTGGATGCGGGCGCCATCGCGCAGCAGTTCCCGCAGGACATCGCCGCGCGCCTGGACGAAGCGCGCCGGCAGGCGATCGCCAAGGCCCTGCAATAGCGCACTGACCGATCTAGAGCAGCCGGCCGACCAGCCAGGCGACGGCGCAGAAGATCAGGGTGCTGGCGATCGGCAGGTAGTAGACGCGCCCACGCGCGGTGAACCGCAGATCGCCGGGGAGCCGCCCCACGCCGAGGCGCTCGAGCCAGGGCGTGGCGAGCGCGAGCACCGCGAGGGCGATCAGGATGGTGAGCAGCCACTTGATCATGCGTGCC
>DASTHP010000176.1:0-5769 GCA_035718125.1 Burkholderiales bacterium
TCGAACGAGCCCATCGCGGCGCGCGGCTCCATCGGGTTGCCGACCACGCGCGAGTGATAAGCCGAGAGCTTCACCACGCGCGCCGCTTTCGCAAACGCGGCGTTGGTGGCCACCTCGTCGCCGCCCGTGTAATCGAGCACCAGATTGCCCGGCACCTCGGCGTGCAGCTGCGGCGCGCCCGCGGCGAGGGCTTCCTGCGCCGTCACCATCGCCGGGAGCTCGTTGACGTCCACCATGATCGCCTCGGCCGCGTCCTGCGCCTGTGCCGCGGTCGCGGCCACAACCAGCGCGACGGGCTCGCCCACGTAGCGCACCTTGCCGCGCGCCAGCGAATAGCGCGGCGTGGGCTTCTGATCGGCGCCGCCGCGGCCTTTCATCGGCGCGGCGGCGGGCATCGGCTTGTGGCCGGCCGCGGCGACGTCGTCACCCGTGAGCACGGCGATCACGCCGGGCATCGCAAGCGCCGCGGACGCGTCGATGGATGAGATCTCGCCGTGCGCCCGGTCGGAGCGCAGGAAGTGGCCGTACGCCTGGTTGGGGAGGTTCCAGTCGGAGACGTAGCGCCCCGCCCCTTTGAGCATGCGCTCATCCTCCAGGCGCCCCTGGTGCCCGAACTTCTCCATGTTCACACCCCTAGTTGCGCGACAAGGCCACCAGCAGGCTGCACGGCGCGTAATCGAGGATGGACGCGCCCACCGACCCCTTCCACCAGCGCGCGGCGAAAGAGGTGTTCTGGTTGTGGCCGACGACGATCAGGTCCACGGACAATTCCTTCGCCAGCCGGCAGATCTCCTCGACCGGCTCGCCCACCGCGAGGTGCCCGGTGGCGGAAAAGCCCTGCTGCTTCAAGTTGTCGATGCCTTCGTCGAGCACCGCTTGCGTGCGCTTCTTTTCTTCCTCGAGCAGCTCCTCGGGCACGAAGCCCTCGGTGAGGAACAGGCTCGGGGGCATGCTCGCCACCGCGAGCAGGTGCGTCTCGGCGTGCAGGAAGTTGGCGAGCTCGGCGCATTCGACCAGCGCGCGCTTGCCCTCCGCGGAACCGTTGTACGCCAGAAGGATCTTGCGGTATTTCATGGCCGCCTCCTTGCTGTTCGTTTACTTCGCCAGCAGTCCCACGCGTTCGATCGTCGCACGCTCGGCCTTCAGCGTGTCCGCGGCCCACTGGCGGTAGTCGTCGGAAGACTTGTACCAGTAAACCTGGTCGAGCTGTGCGAGAACCTTCATGTGCTCGGGGTCGTCCAGCGTCTTCCGGAAGGCGTCGTGCAGGAACTTCACCACCTTGGGATCCATGCCCTTCGGCCCGACGATGCCATAGGGCGAGTAGGACACGATGTCGATGCCGAGCTCCTTGGCGGTGGGCGCGTTCCACTTGGTGCGCTTCTCGCCGAAGGTCACGAGCAGGCGAAAGGCGCCCGCGTCCACGTGCCGGCCCCAGCCGGTGGCATCGGACTGCGCCATCACGTGCCCGCCCAACAGCGCCTGCGTGGAGTCGGCGTTGCCCTTGAAGGGCACGTGCAGGAACCGCACGCCGGTCTTCATGCCCACCTCTTCCATGAGCAGGTGCGGCGAAGTACCGGTGCCGGTCGACCCGAAGGACATCTTGCCGGGGTTGGCGCGCGCGTATTCGATGAGGTCCTTGAAGGTCTTGAACTGGGAATCGGACTTCACCACCACGCCGAAGGTGTAGCCGGTAATGCCGATGATGTAGGTGAAGTCGCGCATCGGATCCCAGTCCACCTTCTGCATGTGCGGCACGCGGAAGGCACTCACCGCCAGTTGCGAGAGGTTGTAGCCGTCGGGCGCCATGCGCGAGACGGCCACGGGCCCGAGCATGCCGGAGGCCCCCGGCTTGTTCTCGATCACCACGTTCTGGCCGAGATGCTTCGCGGCGATCTGCGCGAACTGGCGCAGGTGCGTGTCGGTGGAGCCGCCCGGCGGCCAGGGAACCACCAGCGAGATGGGTTTGGATGGAAAGGCCTGCGCCCCCGCGTGCTGAGCCGCGCACAGCGCGAGCACGGCGGCAATGCGAATCAGCGTATTCATTTGTTGTTCCCCCTCCTCGCGGCGATTATATTACTGTCCCCTCATGCTCGACGTCTCCCGCAGCGACCTCACGGCCGGCGTCGCCGGCAGCGGCACCATGGGCCGCGGCATCGTGCAGGTGCTCGCCCAGTGCGGCGCCCGGGTGCGGGTGTTCGACGCGCAAACCGGCGCCGCGGCAAAGGCGAAGGACGCCATCGCCAAGGCGCTCGCCAACCAGGTGCAGAAGGGCCGCATGGCTCAAGGCGACGCGGACGCCACGCTCGGCCGCATCGCGATCGTCGACACCCTGGATGCGCTCAAGGACTGCCACGTGGTGGTGGAGGCGATCATCGAGGAGCTGGAGGCAAAGCGGACGCTGTTTCGCGCGCTCGAGGCGATCGTGCGCGAGGACTGCATCCTCGCCTCCAACACCTCTTCGCTCTCGGTGACCGCGATGGCCGCGGCGTGCAAGCGCCCCGGGCGCGTGGCGGGCTACCACTTCTTCAACCCCGTGCCGCTCATGAAAATCGTCGAAGTGGTGGACGGGGTGCTGACAGAACCGTGGGTCGGCGATGCGCTCGTGGCGCTCGCCAGGCGCTACGGCCACACGCCGGTGCGCTGCAAGGACACGCCGGGGTTCGTGGTCAACCACGCGGGGCGCGGTTTTGTGCCCGAGTCGCTGCGCGTGCTGCAGGAAGGCGTCGCCGACTTCGCCACCATCGACCGCATCCTGGTGGACGCGGCGGGCTTCAGGATGGGCCCGTTCAGCCTGCTCGACCTCGTGGGGCTGGACGTCGCGCACGCGGTGATGAAGTCGATGCACGCGCAGTACTACGGCGAGCCGAAGTACCAGCCCGCCTACATCGCCGAGCCGCGCGTCGCGGCGGGGCTCCTGGGCCGCAAGACCGGCCGCGGCTGGTACCGCTACGACAAGGAAAACAACCCCGAGAAGATTCCCGAGCAGCCGGTGCCGGCGGCGAAGGCGGCTGCCGTCTGGGCCGCGCCGGAACTGAAAGACCTGCTCGGCAAGCTTGGCGCGAGGATCGAAGCGAAGCCCGGCCCCGACACGGTGTGCCTCGTCGCGCCGCTCGGCAAGGACGCGACCAGCGCGGCGCTCGACGCGGGGCTCGATCCCGCGCGCACCGTGGCGGTGGATCCGCTTTTCGGCTTCGCCAAGCGCCGCACGCTCATGGTGAGCCCTGCCACGAAGAAAGAGGTGCGCGACGCCGCCCACGGCCTGCTTGCCTCGGACGGCGTGCCCGTCAGCGTGATCCGCGATTCCGCCGGCTTCGTCGCGCAGCGCGTCGTGGCGCACATCGTCAACATCGGCTGCGATATCGTGCAGCAGGGCATTGCCACGCCCGAGGATCTGGACCGCGCCGTGATGCTGGGTCTGGGATACCCCAAAGGGCCCCTCGGGATGGGGGACGCCGCACGCGGCGTGGGCGACACGGCCGGCGCTGCCAACATCCTCGCCGTGCTCGAGGCGATGTACGATTTCACCAAGGAGCCGCGCTACCGTCCGAGCCCTTGGCTCGCGCGCCGCGCGAAGCTCGGCCTGTCACTGCTCACCCCGGAGTAATCCCATGCTCGACGCCTACATCTACGACGGCATCCGCACTCCCATCGGCCGGCACGCCGGCAAGCTCGCCTCGGTGCGCCCCGATGATCTCGCAGGCGAAGCCATCGCCGAAGTGGTGAAGCGCAATGGCGTGAAACCCGAGGAGATCAGTGACGTGATCCTCGGCTGCGTCACGCAGGCCGGCGAGGATTGCCGCAACGTCGCGCGCTTTGCCGCGCTGATGGCGGGCCTGCCCCCCAGCACGCCCGCCGTGACCGTCAACCGCCTGTGCGCGTCGGGACTCCAGGCGGTGACCGACGCCGCGCGCGCCATCACTGCGGGCGAGGGCGAGCTCTACATCGCGGGCGGCGTGGAGAGCATGACGCGCGCGCCCTACGTGTTCGCGAAGAGCGAGTCGCCCTACTCGCGCGAAGTGAAGATGTACGACACCACGATCGGCAGCCGCTTCACCAACCCGAAATTCAAGAAGCTCTACGGCGACCAGGCGATGCCGGAGACCGGCGACAACGTGGCGAAGGAAACCGGCGTCACGCGCGAGCAGGCCGACGAGTTCGCGCTCGCCTCGCAGAAGAAGTACGCCAAGGCCGAGTCTGAGGGCTTCTACAAGGGCGAGATCATGCCGATCTCGCTCGCCGCGAAGAAGAAGGACGCGCCGCCCACCGTGGTGGACGCGGACGAGCACCCGCGGCGCGACAGCACCATGGAGTCCCTCGCCAAGCTCAAGCCCCTCTACGAAGGCGGCGTGGTGACCGCGGGCAACGCCTCGGGCGTGAACGACGGCGCCGCGGCGCTCGTCATCGCCAGCCGCAAGTGGGGCGAGAAGAACGGCAAGAAGCCGCTCGCCAGGATCCTCTCGGCGGCCTCCGCGGCGGTCGAGCCGCGCATCATGGGCGTGGGCCCTGCCTACGCCATCCCCAAGGCGCTCGAGCGCGCGGGCAAGAGCCTGAAGGACATGGAAGTGATCGAGATCAACGAGGCGTTCGCAAGCCAGGTGCTCGCCTGCCTCAAGCTCATGAACGTGGACTTCAAGGATCCGCGCGTGAACCCCAACGGCGGCGCGATCGCCATTGGCCACCCGCTCGGGTGCTCGGGCGCCCGCCTTGCGCTCACCGTCGCAAGAGAGCTGCAGCAGTCGGGCGGCAAGTACGCGGCGGTGTCGCTGTGCATCGGCGTGGGCCAGGGCCTCGCCGTAATCTTGGAAAGGGCATAGGGATGAACGCACCGCTCAAGAAGAAGCCCAAGGCGCAGTTCGCCTGGGACGACCCGTTGCTGCTCGATGCGCAGCTCTCCGAAGACGAGCGGATGGTGCGCGACGCCGCGGCCGAGTACTGCAAGGACAAGCTCGCGCCGCGCGTGCTGGAAGCTTTCCGCAACGAGAAAGCCGACCTCGAGGTGTTCCGCGAAATGGGCGCGCTGGGCCTGCTGGGCCCCACCATCCCCGCCGAGTACGGCGGCCCGGGCCTCTCCTACGTCGCCTACGGCCTCATCGCGCGCGAAGTGGAGCGCATCGACTCCGGCTACCGCTCTACGATGAGCGTGCAGAGCTCGCTCGTCATGCTGCCGATCTTCGAGTTCGGCACCGAGGCGCAGCGCAAGAAATACCTGCCCAAGCTCGCCAAGGGCGAATGGATCGGCTGCTTCGGCCTGACCGAACCGAACCACGGCTCCGACCCTGGCTCGATGGCGACGCGCGCAAAGAAGGTCAAGGGCGGCTACAGCGTCACGGGCTCCAAGATGTGGATCTCCAATTCGCCGATGGCCGATGTGTTCGTCGTCTGGGCGAAGGAAGTGGACGAGAAAGGCAACGTCGGCGAGATCCGCGGCTTCGTGCTGGAAAAAGGAATGAAGGGCCTCTCCGCACCGAAGATCCATGGCAAGGTGGGCCTCAGGACTTCCGTCACCGGCGAGATCGTGATGGACAACGTCTTCTGCCCCGAAGAAAACGCCTTCCCCGAAGTACGCGGCCTCAAAGGCCCCTTCACCTGCCTCAATTCCGCAAGATACGGCATCGCCTGGGGTTCGCTCGGCGCGGCGGAAGACTGCTTTCATCGCGCCCGCCAGTACGTGCTCGACCGCAAGCAGTTCGGCCGGCCCCTCGCCGCGAACCAGCTCATCCAGAAGAAGCTCGCCGACATGCAGACCGAGATTGCGCTGGGCCTGCAGGC
>DASTHP010000177.1:0-2428 GCA_035718125.1 Burkholderiales bacterium
GCAGAAGCTCGGCGTGTCGACGCAGCTGCTCGCGCCCGCCGACATCTTCCCGGCGCTCGAGCGCGGCGTGATCGACGCCACGGAGTTCTCGATGCCGACCATGGACATCAAGCAGGGCTTCCACCAGGTGGCGAAGTTCAACTACTTCCCCGGCTGGCACCAGCAGATCTCGGTGAACCACATCCTGATGAACAAGAAGGCCTTCGACGCGCTGCCCAAGTCCTACAAGAAGATCCTCGAGATGGCCGCCGGCCACCAGGTGATGTACAACTACGCCGAGAGCGAAGCGAGCAACTTCGGCGCCATGGAGGAGATGACCAAGAAGCACGGCGTGCAGATCAAGCGCTGGCCGGACGAGCAGATCGCGGTGTTCGAGAAGGTCTGGCTCGAAGTGATCAAGGAGGAGTCGGCGAAGGACCCGCTGTTCAAGCGGATCGCTGACGACTACCTCGCGTTCCGCGCCAAGTACAAGATCTGGGGTGACGCCCAGGCGGTCAAGCCGACCTACCAGAAGTAGCGCGCGGCCACCGCGGCATGGAGTTCCTGCTGAGGCTGGGCGGCCGGCTCGCGAATCGCTACGCGCTGCTGGTCGCCCTGCTGCTGCTGCTGGGCGCCGGCTTCGCCTACGTCTCGGGGCTGAACGGCGAGCAACGGGAGGAGCTGCTGTACCAGGTGCAGCGGCTCCTGCCGATCGTCATGTTCCTCACGCTCGGCGTGCTGCTGTTCTCCGGCTATCCGGTCGCCTTCATCCTCGGCGGGCTCGCGCTGCTGTTCGGCGTGCTCGGCTTCTTCCTCGGCGCGTTCAAGCTGGTGCAGTTCTTCAATTTCGTGCCGCGCATCTGGGGCCAGGCGGCCGAGAACCTGGTGCTGGTGGCGATCCCGACCTTCATCTTCATGGGCGTGATGATGGAGCGCAGCGGCATCGCGCAGGACCTGCTGTATTGCGTGCAGGTCCTGCTCAAGCGCGTGCCCGGCGCGCTGGCGCTCGGCGTCACCATCATGGGCACGATCCTCGCCGCGATGACCGGCATCATCGGCGCCTCGGTCACCATGATGACCGCGCTGGCGCTGCCCACGATGATGAAGCAGGGCTACAGCCACGCACTTGCCTGCGGCACCATCGCTGCCGCGGGCACGCTCGGCATCCTCATTCCGCCTTCCATCATGCTGATCATCATGGCCGACCTGATGGGCATCTCGGTGGGCAACCTGTTCTCGGCGGCCATCGTTCCCGGGCTGTCGCTGGCGGCGCTCTACCTGCTGTTCGTCTTCTTCGCCGCGAAGCTCAAGCCCTCGCTCGCACCACCGCTGCCGCCCGACCTGCTGACGGTGCCCAAGGGGAAGATGCTGCCGCTGCTGTGGCGCGCGTTCTTCCCGCCCGTTCTGCTGATTGGCATGATCAAGTGCTCGATCCTGTTCGGCTGGGCGACGCCGAGCGAGGCGGGCGCGGTGGGCGCGGCAGGCGCGATCCTGCTCGCCGCCGTGTGGGGGCGGCTGAACTTCAAGATGATGGATGCGGTGTGCAAGAGCTCGGCGCGCACCATCTCGATGGTGTTCTTCATCATCATCAGCGCCACCTGCTTCGCCTACGTCTACCGCGCGCTCGGCGGCGACGACATCGTCGAGCACCTGATCAAGGAAGCCGGCCTGGGCAGCTGGGGGTTCCTGTTCCTGGTGATGGGGATCGTGTTCTTCCTCGGCTTCTTCCTCGACTGGATCGAGATCACGCTGATCGTGCTGCCGGTGTTCTCGCCGCTCATCAAGACGCTGGACTTCGGCGCCCACGTGCCGCAGGCGGACATCGTCTACTGGTTCATGATCCTGATGGCGATCAACCTGCAGACGTCGTTTCTCACGCCGCCGTTCGGCTTCGCGCTGTTCTACATCAAGGGCATCGCGCCGAAGGAGGTGAAGATCCAGAGCATCTACAAGGGGATCATCCCGTTCGTGATCCTGCAGCTGGTCGGCCTGATCGCGGTGATCGCCTTCCCGCAACTCGCGCTCTGGCTGATGCGGGTCAGCTACAGTTGAGGATGCGCGGATGACCCAGACGATCGATGCTGCGGTGGTGACTGCGGAGCACCCGGTCACGGTGCGCGTCGCCGACCGCATACGGCGCGTGGTGGATTTCATCGGTGGCTGGGCCTCCTGGCTCTCGCTGCCGGTGGTCATCGTCACCTGCGTCGACGTGATCGCGCGCAAGGTGCGCTACGTCGACGAGGCAGGCAACACGCACAGCCTGCAGCTGTGGATGAAGGCCAATGTCGGCCCGGTCTTCGAGTCCGTCATCCTGCAGGAGATGGAGTGGCATTTCCACGCCGCCCTGTTCGCCCTGGTGCTGGGCTATGGCCTGATCTACAACAGCCACGTGCGCATCGACCTGATCCGCGAGAACCTCGCGTTCCGCAAGAAGGCGTGGCTGGAGTTC
>DASTHP010000178.1:0-7870 GCA_035718125.1 Burkholderiales bacterium
TGCGCTCCCACGAATCGCCATTGAGCATGCGCTCGGACTCGGGCAGGCCTTCCGCCTTGAACCAGATCGAGTGGCTCGCGCGCTTCTCGTCGTTGGTCCATTTCACGGTCTCGCCCGCCTTGACCGTGACCTTCTCGGGCACGAACTTGTAGTCCTTGATGCGCACCTCCGCCGCCGAGGCGGCGGAGGTTGCTGCCAGGATCAGGAGACCGAGGAACGCGGCCTTCACTGCTTGACGGCGTTGACGTCCGCTTTCGGGTTGTCCAGGCCGAAGCTGTAGCCGAACGACACGTGGTGATAGCGCCAGTCGGCGTGGTCGTCGTGGATGGCGAAGCCGAAGTTGTACTTCTTGCCCGGCGCGATCGCGTGCACGCCGCCGCCGCCCGCGAGCGCTCGCGTGAAGGTGACGGTCCAGGTGCCGCCTTCGTTCTTGCCTTCGGCCAGTCCCTTGGCTTCCTTCAGGCGGCGCGCCTCGAGCACGTAGCCCGCGCGCGGCGGCTCGGCGCTGCGCCACTGCCACAACTCGAGGAACTTGCCTTCCTTGAGCAACTGCGCGTATTCGGCCTCGGGCTTCAACTTGTCCCAGCCGCCCAGCGGGCTCGCCTTCATCTCGAGCGCGGTGCGCGACTCTTTCAGGTACTTGGTCGGGCCGTTGGCGCGGATGTCGAGCTCCTTGGCGCGCGGGTGCTTGGCGGCGTTCGCATTCACGTCCGGCATGGTGCGCAGGTCGCTGTGGCAGCTCGCCCAGCAGCCGCCGAGCGCGCCGTATTCGACCTTGCCGTCTTCCTCGAACATCACGCCCACCTTCGGCGAGCTCTTCTGGTCCATCTTCTTGCCCTGCCCGGCCGGGGGCTGCTTCCAGGTGAAGCGCATGTAGAAGTTTTTCGCATCGTAGGCCGCCTGCACGGTCACGGGGATCGCCGGCGCCTTGCCTTTCACCGAGGCGGCGTCGGGCTCGACCTTCTGCCCGGTCACCATCTTCTTGCCCATGTCGGCCGCCTCGTCGCTGTGGCAGCTGGCGCAGGTCTCGCCCTTGCGCATGGCGCGCGCACCGCCGTGCTCGGTGCCGGTGAACGTCCATTCGAGGGACGCGACGCCCGGGTAGAACACGGTGATGTTCTTCTTGGGCGCCTTGCTCCAGTCGGGCGCGGCGAAAGCCGTGCCGGCGAAAGCGGCGGCGACTGCGGTGGCGAGTGTGATGCGGGCGGGATATCTCATGGTCGGCTCCTGGTCAGTCGTCTTCTTCTTTCATGCCTTTCGGCTTGGTGTGCGCGATGCCCTTGTGGCAGTCGATGCACGTGTCCTTGTTCTTCACCGCCAGCTCGTGCTGGCGCTTGGCGCGCTGCTTCTGCACCTCGGTGTTCATGCTCTGCAGGCTGTGGCAGTTGCGGCACTCGAGCGAGTCGTTGGCCTTCATGCGCTTCCACTCGCGCTCGGCGAGCGCGAGGCGCTTGGCCTCGAACTTCTCCTTGGTGTCGATGGTGCCGGTGATCTTGCCCCAGACCTCGCCGGTGGCCTTGATCTTGCGGATCATCTTGTCGGTCCACTCGCGCGGCACGTGGCAGTCCGAGCAGATGGCGCGCACGCCGGTGCGGTTGGTGTAGTGGATCGTCTTCTGCAGCTCGACGTAGACGTTCTCGCGCATCTCGTGGCAGCTGATGCAGAACTTCTCGGTGTTGGTCCACTCGACGACCGTGTTGAAGGCGCCCCAGAAGATGACGCCGCCTACGCCGCCTGCGAGCAGCAGCGCCCCGAGCGACCAGCGGGTGCTCGGCTGCCACAGGCGCTTCCAGAAGCCGGGGCCGGATTTCTGCGGATCGCTCATGGGGCGTGCCTTTGCGTTCTTGGTGGGAGCGGGCGTTGCGGCGCAATAGAACCTGTGTCGCCATCATGGGTTCAGGGGCCCCCGGCGGGTTTGATCCAGATTAAGAAACGTTTTCGCAAGCCCTTGAGAGAGTGGCGGGGCCACCCCGTCGCCATGAGGGCTTGGCTTGATGCAAATCAAATTCCCGTACGCTGTGTAGGGCTATCTTGCGGTGCAGCAGATTGGCTTTCCAGATGCCCACTCCGCAGGCGGCCTGCCTCGATGTCTCCGGCCTCGTGATCTACGCGGCCCCCGGAGCCGCCGCGCAGGCAATCGCGGGGCTCGGCGGCATCGAGGGCCTCACCGTGCACGCGGCGAGCGCCGAAGGAAAGATCGTCGTCACCCTGGAAACCGAGGACGCGCAGCGCTCGATGGAGCTCTTCGAGCGCATCGGCGCGCTCGCCGGCGTGGAGTCCGTGGCGATGGTCTACCACCAGATTGAAACCGATCCCGATCAGGAGATCTGACATGACACTCACACGACGCGAATTCATCAAGGCCAATGCGGCAGCCGCCGCAGCGGCGACGGCGGGCGTGACGCTCCCGGGCACGCAGGTCGCGCTCGCGCAGGGCGCGCGCGACGACGGGGTGCGCTGGGACAAGGGCGTGTGCCGCTATTGCGGCACGGGCTGCGGCGTGCTGATCGGCGTGCGCGACGGCCGCGTGGTCGCCACCCAGGGCGATCCGGACGCGCCGGTGAACAAGGGCCTGAACTGCATCAAGGGCTACTTCCTCGCCAAGATCCAGTACGGCAAGGACCGGCTCACGCAGCCGCTGCTGCGCAAGAAGGACGGCAAGTACGACAAGAACGGCGAGTTCACGCCCGTTTCGTGGAAAGAAGCCTTCGACGTCATGGAGGAAAAGTGCAAGGCCGCGCTCAAGGCGAGCGGCCCCTCCGCGGTGGGCATGTTCGCCTCCGGGCAGTGGACCATCTGGGAAGGCGTGGCCGGCGCCAAGTTCATGAAGGCGGGCCTGCGCTCCAACAACATCGACCCGAACGCGCGCCACTGCATGGCGAGCGCGGTCGCGGGCTTCATGCGCACCTTCGGCATCGACGAGCCGATGGGCTGCTACGACGACGCCGAGCACGCCGACGCCTTCGTGCTGTGGGGCTCGAACATGGCCGAGATGCACCCGATCCTGTGGTCGCGCGTCACCGACCGGCGGCTCACGGCGAAGCACGTGAAGATCGCGGTGCTCTCCACCTTCCAGCACCGCTCGACCGAGCTCGCGGACCTCGAGCTGATCTTCAAGCCGCAGACCGACCTCGCGATCCTCAACTACATCTGCAACTACATCATCCAGACGGGCGCGGTGAACGAAGCGTTCGTGAAGAGGAACGTCAACTTCGTGCGCGGCGTGACCGACATCGGCTACGGCCTGCGGCCCAACCACCCGCTCGAGCAGGTGGCGATGAACAACGGCTACCCCGGCGCCGACGGCAAGCCCAAGGGCGACCCGAACCGCTTCACGCCGATGAGCTACGAGGACTTCAGGCAGTTCGTCTCCGAGTACACCGCGGACAAGGTGTCCGCGCTCTCCGGCGTGCCGAAGGACAGGCTCGAGGCGCTGGCGAAGCTCTACGCCGACCCGAAGACCAAGGTGACCTCGTACTGGACCATGGGATTCAACCAGCACACGCGCGGCACGTGGGTCAACAACATGATCTACAACGTGCACCTGCTGGTGGGCAAGATCTCCGAGCCGGGCAACAGCCCGTTCTCGCTCACGGGGCAACCCTCGGCCTGCGGCACCGCGCGCGAGGTCGGCACCTTCGCGCACCGCCTGCCCGCGGACCTGGTGGTGATGAATCCGAAGCACCGCGAGATGGCCGAGAGAATCTGGAAGCTCCCCGCGGGCGTCCTGCCGGGCAACGTCGGCTACCACGCCGTCCTGCAGGACCGCATGCTCAAGGACGGCAAGCTCAACTTCTACTGGACCTTCTGCACCAACAACATGCAGGCGGGCCCGAACATGAGCCAGGAGCGTTACCCGGGTTTTCGCGACCCGCGTAATTTCGTCGTGGTCTCGGACGCCTATCCGACGGTCACTGCGGTCGCGGCGGACCTGATCCTGCCCGCGGCGATGTGGGCGGAGAAGGAAGGCGCCTACGGCAACGCCGAGCGGCGCGGCCAGTTCTGGCGCCAGCAGGTGAAGGCGCCCGGCGACGCGAAATCGGACCTCTGGCACATCGTCGAGTTCTCCAAGCGCTTCAAGACCGACGAGGTGTGGCCCGCCGAGATCCTCGCCAAGAGCCCCGAGTACAAGGGCAAGACGCTCTACGAGGTCCTCTTCGCCAACCGCGACACGACGAAATTCGGCCTGAAGGAGATCCAGCAGGGCTTCGAGAACGACGAGGCGAAGGCCTTCGGCTTCTATATCCAGAAGGGCCTGTTCGAGGAATACGCGGCCTTCGGCCGCGGCAAGGCCCACGACCTCGCGCCGTTCGACCTGTATCACAAGGCACGCGGCCTGCGCTGGCCGGTGGTCGACGGCAAGGAGACGCTGTGGCGCTTCCGCGAGGGCTACGACCCGTACGTGAAGGCGGGCGAAGGCGTGCGCTTCTACGGCAACCCGGATGGCAAAGCGCGCATCTTCGCGCTGCCCTACCAGCCGGCGGCCGAGGTCCCGGACGCCGACTACGACCTGTGGCTGTGCACCGGGCGCGTGCTCGAGCATTGGCACACCGGCACGATGACGCGCCGCGTGCCCGAGCTGCACAAGTCGATGCCCGATGCCTGGGTGTACATGCACCCCGATGACGCCGCCAAACGCGGCCTGAAGCGCGGCGACCCGGTGAAGGTGGCGACGCGGCGCGGCGAGATCCTCACGCGCGTGGAGACGCGCGGCCGCAACAAGCCGCCGGTGGGCCTGGTGTTCGTGCCGTTCTTCGACGAGCACCGGCTGGTGAACAAGCTCACGCTCGACGCCACTTGCCCGATCTCGAAAGAGACCGACTTCAAAAAAGCCGCCTGCAAAGTGATGAAGGCGTAAGGGGCCTGGACTCCTTGCACTGATATGAGCGACCGGCGCAAATTCCTGCTCGACGCCGCGAAGATGGCCTGCGGCGCCAGCCTCCTGGGGTTGGGGGTGGGGCTTTACGCGAAGCAGGCGCGCGCGCTGCCGCCCCATGCGGTCCGACCGCCAGGCGCGCTCGCCGAGGGCGACTTCCTCGGCGCGTGCATCCGCTGCGGGCTGTGCGTGCGCGATTGCCCGCCGCAGATCCTCTCGCTCGCGCGCCCGGAGCAGCCCCTGGCCACCGGCACGCCGTTCTTCACCGCGCGCACCGGGCCCTGCGAGATGTGCGAGCACATCCCCTGCGTGAAGGCCTGCCCCACCGGCGCGCTCGATCCCGCGCTGACCGACATCACCAAGTCGAAGATGGGCCTCGCGGTGCTGGTGGACGAGGAGACCTGCCTCAACTTCCTCGGCCTGCGCTGCGACGTCTGCTACCGCGTCTGCCCGCTCATCGACAAGGCGATCACGCTCGAGCCGCAGCACAACGCGCGCACCGGCAAGCACACGCGCTTCATCCCGACGGTGCATTCCGATGCCTGCACCGGCTGCGGCATCTGCGAGAAGTCCTGCGTGCTGGAAGCCGCGGCGATCAAGGTCTATCCGGTCGACCTCGCCAAAGGCCGCGGCGGCGCGCACTACCGCCTGGGCTGGGAGGAGAAGACGCGCGCGGGCAAGTCACTCATCGATGAGCGCGGCATCATCGAGCTCCCCAAGCGCATGCCCGACGCCGGAGAGGTACCGCCGCGATGAGAATCGGCAAATACCTCGTGCTGCGCCGCGCCTCGCAACTGGGGATCCTCGTCCTGTTCCTGCTCGGGCCCCTGGCCGGGATCTGGGTCGTCAAGGGCACGCTGACCTTCAGCTACACGCTGGACACGCTGCCGCTCGCGGATCCGTACGTCCTCGCGCAGTCCCTGCTCGCCTTGCATGTTCCGGAGCAGAAGATGCTCCTCGGCGCCGCGATCGTCGTCGCCTTCTACCTGCTGGTCGGCGGGCGCGTGTACTGCTCCTGGGTGTGCCCGATGAACATGGTGACCGACGCCGCTGCGTGGCTTCGCGAGCGGCTCGGCCTGCGCATGGGCAGCGCGATGCCGCGCTCGCTGCGCTACTGGATCCTGGCGATGACGCTCGTGCTCGCGCTCGCCACCGGCACCCTCGCCTGGGAGCTGGTGAACCCGGTCTCGATGCTGCACCGGGGCCTCGTCTTCGGCATGGGCGCCGCATGGGCGATCGTCGCCGCGGTGTTCCTGCTCGACCTCTTCGTCTCGCCGCGCGCCTGGTGCGGCCACGCCTGCCCGGTGGGCGCGTTCTACAGCCTGATCGGCAGGTTCTCGCTCCTGCGCGTCGCCGCCGTGCGCCGCGCGCAATGCAACGACTGCATGGACTGCTACGCCGTCTGCCCCGAGCCGCAAGTCATCACGCCGGCGCTCAAGGGCGAGGCGAAGGGCGCAGGCCCGGTGATCCTCTCGCCCGCCTGCACCAACTGCGCGCGCTGCATCGACGTGTGCACGCGCGAGGTCTTCGAGTTCGGGACGCGGTTCGGCAATACCCCCGGGACACCCATTCAATTGGCTGAAGCGAAGGAGCTCCGATGAAAACCACGACCAAGGTCATGCTCGCCGCCCTGGCGGCAGCTTTTGCGGCCGCCTGCGCGACGCAACTGGTGGAGCCGCCGCAGTCCCTGCGCGGCGCCGACGCGGCCGACGCAGACAGGCAGTTCGAACCGATCGCCTACCAGGGCAAGCGGCCCGGCAGCCAGCAGGGCTACACGCGCACCTACTCGACGCAGCCGCCCCTCATCCCGCACGCGGTGGAGAACTTCGACGAGGTGACGCTCGAGGACAACCAGTGCCTGGAGTGCCACAGCCCGGCGAATTACGTGAAGAAGCAGGCGCCGGTTGTCGGCGAGAAGCACTTCGTCGCGGGCAGCAAGACCCAGCTCTCCAACGCGCGCTACGCCTGCGTGATGTGCCACGTGCCGCAGGCCGACGCGAAGCCACTGGTGGAGAACACCTTCCAGGGCGACCGCATCATCCCGGCGGCGCAGAAGAAATGATCGGGGGTCAGACCCAGGTTTTCATGGGGTCAGACCCCGGTTCTTCTTTGCTTGGGGTCTGACCCCGATTTTGCGGCCCTGACCCCGATTTCCTTCGGCTCGGAGAGTCGCGATGGGGGACCGGCAGTCGGTGACTAGGGCGCGCGGCGGGGCTTGTAGCCCGTGATCATCGCCCTGATCAGGTTTTCGCCGTGCAGCCAGCTCGAGAGAAAGCCGCCAAGGACATGCAGGAACACGAGGAAGAGCGTGAAATTCGAGAGCACCTCGTGCACCTCTTCCCAGAACCCGTCCCGCTCCTTGCCATCTCGCCCCTCCTTGCGCCCGTCGCGCCGCTCCCGGTCGTCGCCGTTTGCCGCCGCGAGTGCAATGACGGAGGTCTCGAGGCTCGCCAGCGGCCCTTGGCCTTTCTCGCCATACGCTTCCAGTCCGCTCCAGCAAGTGGCGAGCAGGGACACGAGCAGCGCAACGACCATCCAGCCACCGAGCGGGTTGTGGCCGAGGTAGTGCCGTGGCCTGCCTGAGGCGAGCGACTTCGCGTAGCACAGCGTCGCAGCGGGGCCGCGGACGAAATCCGAGAACCTTGCGTGCCGGCTGCCGATGAATCCCCAGACGATGCGAAATGCCACGAGCGCCAGTACAGCGTATCCCGCGTAGACGTGCAGCGTGCTGTCGTCGTCGCCGCTGAAGTAGGCGACAAAGAACAGAACCACCAGGGACCAATGAAAGACGCGCACCGCGACGTCCCAGACCTTGATGCTCGACGCTTCCTGCATGGCCGCTCCAAAAAACAAGCCGGAGGGGTCGCCTCCGGCCGGGGGATGCGCGTCGGGCGGCGGGTAGTCCGCGCCGACGCTTGCAGCTGATCAATAAATGTCGTGCTGCGTGTTGTAGGTGTTGAACTTGCCCGTCGGCGTGATCATCTTCGGATCGGT
>DASTHP010000179.1:0-5411 GCA_035718125.1 Burkholderiales bacterium
GAGGGCAAGGAACGGGTCAAGCTCGAAGACGAGTACGGCCTGAAGCTTGCCGACGAGCCGGGACCCGCGAGGCCGCCGTCCTGATCGGCGCCGGCATGGACCTGGACTGGGAAAAGCTCTTCAAGCGCTACGTCTGGCACGACGAGAAGACGCCCTACCTGACGCGCGTCGCCCACCTCTCCCCGGTGCAGGCGCGATACGAGATCTTCGGCTACGCCCTGTTCATGGGCGTGCTCGCCGGCCTGCTGTCGGTCGTCACGCTCTCGCCGGCGCTGCCGCACGGCGGCGCGGCAATCGTTCCCGTCTATGCCTTCACGGTGTGCTGCGCGGCGCTGATCCTCGGCTTCACGCGCCATCCCTGGGCCGCCTTCTGGTGCGCGCTCGCGCCGCTCGCCGCGTTGCTGTACTTCGCCGTCTGGGGCTTCCATCCCGGCCTCGAATTCGGCGAGCAGGCGCTGCTGGTCGTCGTCGCGCTGGGCGGACTGTTGTATTCGCGCCGATTGGTGGCGGTCGCGCGCATTTGGCACGCGCGCGCGGATCCATGACCGGGGCGCAGGCACGGCGCGTGCACGTGTGGGCCTACGTCGTCGGCGCGTGCCTCCTGAGCGCCGTCAACTGGATGATCGGCAGCACCTGGTGGTCGTTCTGGCCTCTGGCGGTGTGGGGCGTGATCCTCGCGGCGCACTACCTGGTTCGCAAGACGTCATCCGTGGACGAGCACTGGGTCGACGAGCACACCGCGGAGGTCCATGCCAAGAGCTACGACGTCGACCACATCGACCGCATTGCCAAGGATCAAGCCGGGAAATCCGCGGAACCCCGCGGGCAGTAATCGCCGCCGATGAAGATCCTGCGCGTCGAGGCGGTGCCGCTTTCCATTCCCTGCCGCCACGGCGCCGAGGGCTGGACGCTGGGCACGGGCGGCTGGAAGGCCCTCGACTTCTGCCTGGTGCGCGTCGATACCGACGCCGGCATCACCGGCTGGGGCGAGGCGTTCTCGTACTCCTGCCGGCGCGCGGTCACCGCCGCAGTCAACGACATGATCGCGCCGCTCGCCGTGGGACGCGATGCCGGCGACATCGAAGGCCTGCACGCCGAGATCCAGCGCCGGCTGCACATCTTCGGCCGCTTCGGCATCACGGCTTTTGCGCTCTCGGGGCTCGACATTGCGCTCTGGGACATCGCCGGCAAGGCAGCCGGCAAGCCCTTGCACGCGCTGCTCGGCGGCGCGCGGCGGGAGCGCCTGCCCTGCTACGCGAGCCTGCTGCGCTATGCGGACGAGGTCCTGGTCGCACGCTACTGCGAAAAGGCCCTGGGCGAAGGCTTCCCGGCCATCAAGCTGCACGAAGTGAACGAGCGGGTGATCGCGGCGGCGCGCGCGGCGGCACCGCAACCCACGGCGCTGCAACTCGACGTGAACTGCGAGTGGAACGTGCGCGACGCCATTGCGGTGGGCCGGCGGCTTGCACCGATGGGGCTCGAGTGGTTCGAGGAGCCGGTGTTTCCGCCCGAGGACGGCGCGGGCCTGCGGGCGGTCGGCGAGGCGTGCCGGATTCCCATTGCGGCCGGGGAGAACTGCTGCTTCGCGACGCAGTTTGCGGCCCTGTTCGACGCCGGGGCCGTGCAGGTCGCGCAGCCCTCGGTCACCAAGGTGGGCGGGGTGACCGAGTTTCGCAAGGTGGCGGCGCTTGCCGCGGAGCGCGGCGTGGCGCTTGCGCCGCACTCGCCTTACTTCGGCCCCGGAGCCTTGGCGACGCTGCATCTGCTCGCCGCGCTCGCCGAGGAGGCGCGCTTCGAGTATTTCTACCTGCAGGCCGACGCCTGGCTGTACGGCGACCTGCTCGCGCCCCGAAGCGGCGAGCTCGCGGTGCCGCGGGGGCCGGGCCTCGGCGCCGACCCGGACGCGGAAGTGGTGCGGCGCTACCGCGCGGATTGAATGCGGATCAAAGCGAGGCTCCAGCCTTAAACTGCAGTCACGGAGGACGAACCGGTATGCGCGGCGCAGTGTTTCTCGGCAATCGCAAGGTGGAGATCCGCAACTTTCCCGACCCGACGCCCGGCCCGGGCGAGGTGGTCATCAGGATGCGCGCCTCGGGCATGTGCGGCAGCGACTTGAAGTTCTACCGCTCGCCGCCGGGCGAAGCACAGAAGGCGCTCGGGCTCGGCGGTGACGCCGAGCCGTTCATCGCGGGACACGAGCCCTGCGGCGAGATCGTGGCGCGAGGGGCCGGCGTCTCCGAGCGCGAGGCACCAAGCGGGCAGCGCGTCATGAACCATCACTACGCGGGCTGCGGCGTGTGCCCGCACTGCCGCGTGGGCTGGTCGCAGCTGTGCAAGGCGGGGATCGTCGTTTATGGCGTGACGGGCAATGGCGGGCACGCGGAATACCTCAAGGCGCCCGCGCGCACCATGGTGCCGCTGCCCGAGGAACTGTCGTTCGCCGAAGGGGCCGCGGTGTCCTGCGGCACCGGAACGGCCTACGGCGCGCTGCGGCGCATGCATCTCGCCAGCGGCTCGACGCTCGCGGTGTTCGGCATGGGGCCGGTGGGCATCAGCGCGGTGCTGCTCGGCGCAAAGATGGGCGCGCGCGTGATCGCCGTGGAGACCAACGCCGAGCGCCGCGCGCTCGCCAAGCAGTTCGGCGTCGACAGCCTGGTCGACCCTTCCGAGGTGGACGCCGAGAAGGCGCTCAAGGACCTGACGCGCGGCGAGGGCGTGGATCTCGCGCTTGATTGCACCGGCGTTGCGGCCGCGCGCCTTGCGGCCGTACGCGCGGCGAAGACCTGGGGCACCGTGTGCTTCGTGGGCGAAGGCGGCGACGTGACGCTGGACGTCTCGCGCGACATGCTCAGGAAGCAGCTCACCCTCGTCGGCTCCTGGACCTTCAGCGCCATGGGCATGGGCGAATGCGCGCGCTTCATCGCCGACAACAGGATCCCGCTCGAGCGCATCTTCACCCACCGCTGGAAGCTCGACCAGGCCCAGGAGGCCTACCAGCTCTTCGACCGCCAGTCCTCGGGCAAGGGCGTGATCGAGATGTAAATCGAGGGCCGGAAAATTGGGGTCAGGGCCGAATTCTTCTTGCGAGAAAAAATTCGGCCCTGACCCCAATTTTCTACACGTAGGGAATTCCCTGCGTGTTGACGTAGAGCGAGTAGAGGGACGTGCTCGCCGCCATGAAGAGGCGGTTGCGGTGCAGGCCGCCGAAGCAGACGTTGGCGCAGCGCTCGGGCAGCTCGATCCTGCCGATGAGGCGCCCGTCCGGGTTGAAGACGTGCACGCCGTCGAGGCCCGCCTCGCCCATGCCCCAGCCGCACCACAGATTGCCGTCCACGTCCACGCGAAAGCCGTCGGGCGTGCCCTTCGGCCCGGCATCGATCAGCACGCGGCGGTTGGCAAGAGACTTCCCGTCCTTGACGTCGCAGGCGAGGATCCTCCTCGGCACCGAGCGCGACTCGACGATGTAGAGGATCGACTCGTCCGGCGAGAACGCGAGGCCGTTGGGCTGGTTGATGCCTTCGGCCACGACGCTCATCGTCCCTGAGGGATCGATGCGATACACGTTGGTCGGCAGCTCCGCCTCGGCCTTCGCGCCTTCATACCAGCCGAGGATGCCGAAGATCGGGTCGGTGAACCAGATCGAGCCATCGGACTTGCACACGATGTCGTTGGGAGAATTCAGCCGTTTGCCTTCGAAGCGGTCGGCGAGAGTCACGACGCGACCGTCGGGCTCGGTGCGGCACACGCGGCGCCCGCCATGCTCGCAGGTGAGCAGGCGTCCCTGGCGGTCCCGCGTGTTGCCATTGGCGTAGCCGGAGGGCTTGCGCCACACGCTGACAGCGCCCGTTTCCTCGTCCCAGCGCCACATGCAGTCGCCGGGCACGTCGCTCCAGAGAAGGCAGCGCTGGTCGCCGAACCACACCGGCCCCTCCGCCCAGCGCGTGATGCCCGTCGCGAGGCGCTCCACCTTGGCGAGCGGCAGGCGGTAGCGGTTGAAAGACTCGTCCGCCACCACCACCGACGGGTCGGGGTAGCGTGGGCTCGGCTGCCAGCCGCTCATCGCGCGCGCTCGGCGCGCGCATACGCCGACTCGAAGGCGAGCTCGTTGAAGCCGCGCAATCTCTCGCTGCCGACCAGGATAAGCGGCACGCCGCGGCCGCCGAGGCGCTTGAACTCCGCGTGCGCATCGGCGGATTTCTCGATGTCGTGCTCGACGTAGGCGGTGTTGGTCCTCTTGAAGTAGGCGCGCGCCTTGGCGCAATAGGGGCACCAGGCGGTGGCGTACATGACGACCGGCACAGCGGCAGCAGGCTGGGCTTGCGGCGTGGACGCGGCCGGCGGCGGAGAGACTGGCGCCGGCGATTGCGCGAGGGCCATCGCCGTCGCCGCGAGCGCGAAGAGAAGCGTCAGGGTGCGAATCATGAGGTGTGCTTAGTAACACAGTGCCGCGGCTGCGGCAATTGCCGCGCGGCCATGCCGGGCCTCGAGCAGTGCAGCAACGGAGTGGTCGTGACGGCGATGCGAAGCGGCCGCCAGCTCGGCGCGCCGCAGGAACTCGCGGCGCGCCTTGCCTCGTCCTTCGGTCGCTCAGAACGTGAACGCCTGCCGGTCCTGGGCCGCGCCGATCACCGCCGCACCGCCCATGAACTCGGCGTTCGCGAGCATGTTCTCCTGCGTCACGCCATGCGTCTTGGCGCAGGGCGGGCACACGCCGATGCGCCCGCCGTTCTCCTTGAACGCCTTCAGCAGGTCGGCGACCGGCGGAAAGCTCTTCGGGATGACGCCGTCCGCCGCACCCTGCTTCGCGAGCATCACCCCCTCGAGAGTGACCCACATCACTACGTCGCCGCCCGCGGCGAGCGCATTGTTGGCGAGCACGAGCGGCGCGGCCACGCGGTCGGCGTCGCCGTTGAAGTGAGTGACGGTGAACAGGTACTTGTTCTGGCTGATGGTCATGGCTTGCTTCCTCCTTTGGTGGTTGCAAATGAGCGCCGGGGCCTCCTCGCCCCGGCGTGCTGCGCCTATTCCTTGACGGCCAGGATCGAGACGCTCTTCACGCCGTACTTGCGTGTCGCGCCCTGCGCGTTGTCGGAGATGAACCGGTAGGCCGGGTTGTCCCGCACCGTACGCACGCGCAGGCCCGCGGATTCGATCGCAGCGACGTAGTCGCCGACCTGCATCGCGCCGCCGATGCACGCCGCCCACAGCGTGGCGTTGCAGGTGATGCCTTCGGGCAGCTGCACCTCGGTGACGATGTCGGACAGCGCGAGCCGGCCGCCGCGCTTGAGCAGCCTCGCGGCCTCGCGGAACACCACGTGCTTGTCGGGCGAGAGATTGACGACGCCGTTGCTGATGACCGCGTCGCAGCGCTCGCTGGCGAGCCCGGTCAACTCGATGTAGCCCTTGCGGAA
>DASTHP010000180.1:0-10437 GCA_035718125.1 Burkholderiales bacterium
CCGGGTTCGCCGGCATGGGTCAGGCGCAGCAGCGACTTGCGCGAGCCGCGCAGCTCCGGGCGCGAGGACACCATCTCGGATACGGCGAGGCCGGCGCCGAAGCGCCGGGCGAGGATGCGGAACGGACGGTCGGTGACGCCCGCCATCGGCGCGAGGAACAGTGCGTTGCGCAGGAAGTGCGCGCCGAGCTGCATGCCGGGAATCCGTGATCCGTCCGCGAAGGGAACGGAATTCTATTAGTTCTCAGGGCAGCGCGGAAGGCCCGAAGATCATGCGCCGCGCAAAGAAACTGCGCGCAGGCGGCACGACGTCGAGCAGGGTCAGCGCGGCGCCGCGCGCGGCGCGCGCAACGGGATGGTTGCCGAGAAATCCGCGCGCCAGCGCCTCGGTGACGCCGATCGTCGTCGCGGCGTCCAGGCGCCGCGACGCGCTGAAGCGCGCCAGCGTCTGCGGCGCGCCCGGATCTTCGGCGGCCTGCAAGGCCTGCGCCAGGTCCCAGGCGTCGCGCAGGCCGAGGTTGAGGCCCTGGCCGGCGACCGGGTGCAGGGTCTGCGCCGCGTTGCCGATGAAGACCTCGCGCGCTTGCACGCGCGCGGCGCGCACGCGCAGCTCGAGCGGGACGCAGGCGCGGCTGCGCACGGCGACAAAGCGCCCGGCGCGCTCGCCGAATGCGCGCTGCAGCTGCGCGAGAAACGCTGCGGGCGCCGCCGCCGCGAGGGCGGCGGCCCGCTCGGGCCGCGCGCTCCAGATCAGCGCCCATTCACCGGCGAGCGGCAGCAGCGCGAGCGGGCCTTCGCCAGTGAAACGCTCGTAGGCGGTGGCCCGCGACGCGGGCTCGGCTGCGACCCGCGCGACCACCGCATCCTGCGCGTAGCGCCGCTCGCGCGCTTGCGCAGCGCGGCCCTCGGCGTGCACGGTGAGCCGGGCGCCGTCATCCTGTTGGCGGTCGACGGCGACGCGCGCACGCAGCGCCGCGACGAGGTCGGCGTACTGCGTCACGTAGCCCAGGGCCGGCACGCCGGCCTCGCGCGCGTCCAGGCGCGTGCGCCCGAACGCGTCGGCCTGCGAGACATGGATGCTTTCGATCGGCGTGGCCGTAAACGCGCCCCAGGCACCCACGCGCTCAAGGATCAGGCGGCTTGCATGCGAGAGCGCGATCGGGCGGAAGACGGGCAACGTGCCGCCGGCCTGCGGATCGACGACGCACACGCGGTGGGGCGATCCGGCGAGTGCGAGCGCCAGCGTGCAGCCGACGGGGCCCGCGCCGAGAACGAGGACGTCAGCCCCGGGCATCGCGCATCAGCGCCTCGATGTCGGCGATGCTCTTGGGCGCCTCCGCGGTCAGCACCTCGCAGCCGGCTTCGGTCACCAGCACGTCGTCTTCGATGCGCACGCCGATGTCGCGCAGGGGCTCGGGCACGTCGTCCGCGGCGCGGATGTACAGACCCGGCTCTACGGTGAGCGTCATGCCGGGGGACAGCGTGCGCCAGGCGCCCTCGCGCTTGTACTCGCCCGCGTCGTGCACGTCCATGCCGAGCCAGTGCCCGGTGCGGTGCATGTAGAAGCGCTTGTAGGCCTCCTTCTCCAGCACTGCGTCGAGGCTGCCCGTGAGCAGCTTCAGGTCGAGCATGCCCTGCGCGAGCACCTTGACGGCGGCGTCGTGCGGCTCGTTCCAGGCCTTGCCCGCGCGCACCTCGCCGATGGCGGCGCGCTGCGCGGCCAGCACCAGATCGTAGACCTCGCGCTGCGCTCCGCTGTAGCGGCCGTTCACCGGGAAGGTGCGTGTGATGTCCGCGGCGTAGCCGTCCAGCTCGCAGCCGGCGTCGATCAGCAGCAGCGCGCCGTCGGCGAGCGGCGCGTCGTTCGACACATAGTGCAGCACGCAGGCATTGGCGCCGCCCGCGACGATCGGCCAGTAGGCGGGAAACTGCGCGCCTTGCCGCCGGAACTCGTAGAGCAGCTCGGCCTCGATCTCGTATTCGTTGCGCCCGGGACGTGCCGCGCGCATGGCACGCTGGTGCGCCTGGGCGGAGATGGCGCCGGCCTTGCGCATCGCCGCCAGCTCCTGTGCGTCCTTCACCAGGCGCATGTCGTCGAGCGGCGCGCGCACGTCGTGCAGCTGCTGCGGCGCGGCGACGCCGCTGCGCGCGTTGGCGCGCACCGCGTTCAGCCAGCGCATCACGCGCGCGTCCCATTGCGCGTCCGCGCCCACCGGGTACCAGAGCGCGGCGCGGTCGGCGAGCAGGGCGGGCATGGCGTCGTCGAGCGCCTCGATCGGCCGCGCCTCGTCGAAGCCGAAGCGCTCGCGCGCACCCTCGGGGCCGTGGCGGAAGCCGTCCCAGATCTCGCGCTCGGCATGGCGCTCGCGGCAAAAGAGGATCGAGCGCGGTGCGGGGTCGGCAACGAGCACCAGCACCGCCTCCGGCTCCTCGAATCCCGTCAGGTAGTGGAAATAGCTGTCGTAGCGGTAGGGAAAGTGCGTGTCGCGGTTGCGCACGCGCTCCGGCGCCGTGGGAACCAGCGCGACGGCGCCCGGCATCGCCTGCGCGAGCCGCCGCCGGCGCGCCGCGCGCACCGCCATGGTCTGGGTCAGATCGTTCGCCTTCATGCTCCCGCCTTCATCCGCGCGCGCAGCAGCGCATCGAGCTCCTGCAGGCGCTGCGTGGTGCCGATATCGCGCCACAGGCCTCGGTAAAGCTCCCCGGAGAGCCGGCCCGCGTCGGCCGCCGCGCGCAACAGCGGCGCGATGGGCGCCTTGGCGCCGGCGCGCACCGGCGCGATCAGCGCCGGGTCGACCACCGCCATGCCGGTGTAAGTGTAGCGCGGCGCGGGAGCGTTGCCCGCGCGTCCGTCTGCCAGCGAGAAGTCGCCGTCGTGGTGGTGCGCGGGATTGGGCGCGAGCACCAGGTGCGCGAGGCAATCGCCCAGCGCGCGCGCGCGCAGGGCGCTCAGGTCGAAATCGGCATAGACGTCGGCGTTGACCAGGACGAAGGGCGCAGCACCGAGCAGCGCGCGCGCCTGCGCGATGCCGCCGGCCGATTCCAGGGGCTCGGCCTCGCGCGAGTAGGCGATGGCAAGGCCGAAGGCCGCGCCGTTGCCCAGCTGTGCCTCGATCTGCGCACCCAGGTGCGAAATGTTGATGACCACCTCCCGGAAGCCGGCACCGGCGAGCCGCTCCAGCAGCCAGGCGACCAGGGGCTTGCCGCCCGCGGGGGCGAGCGCCTTCGGTATTTGGTCGCTCAGCGGGCGCAGGCGTTCACCGCGTCCCGCGGCGAGGATCATCGCTTTCACGGTTCCAGCTCGTCGAGCAGCCGCGCAAGCGGCGCGAGCGCGGCGTAGCGGCCGGCGACGGCGCGTGCATAAGCGACGAAGCGCGGCGTGTCGGCGACGTACTGCGGCTTGCCGTCGCGGTGCGTGAGTCGCGCGAAGATGCCGAGCACTTTCAGGTGCCGCTGCAGGCCCATCCATTCGACGTCGCGCCAGAAATCCGCGAAGTCCCCCGGTACCGGCAGCGCGTTCTTGCGCGCCTGCTCCCAGTAGCGCACCGTCCAGTCGAGCACGCGCTCCTCGTCCCAGCTGATGAAGGCGTCGCGCAGGAGGGAGGCGATGTCGTAGCTGATCGGGCCGATGACCGCGTCTTGGAAATCGAGCACGCCCGGGTTGGGGTCGCTTACCATCAGGTTGCGCGGCATGTAGTCGCGGTGCACGTAGACAGTGGGCTGCGCCAGCGCGCTTCGCGCCAGCAGCGTGCAGACCGCCTCGAGCGCCTGGCCCTGCGCCGCCGAGAGCGTCCGGTTGAGGTGGCGGCCCACATACCATTCGGGAAACAGCGCCATCTCGCGGCGCAGGAGCGCCTCGTCGTAGGGCGGCAGCGTCCCCGGGCGGGTCGCCCGCTGCCACTTGATGAGCGCCGCAATGGCGTCGCGCATCAGCGCCGCGGCGTTGCCCTCGTTCAACGCCTCGAGGTAGGTGACGCGCCCGAGGTCGTCGAGCAGGAGGAACCCCTGCGCGAGATCCTGCGCATGGATCCGGGGCGCGTGCACGCCGGCCTCGTGCAGCAGCTGCGCCACGCGCACGAAGGGGCGGCAATCCTCCTTGTCCGGCGGCGCGTCCATGACGATGTAGCTGCGCCCATCGGGCAGCGTGGCGCGGAAATAGCGGCGGAAGCTCGCGTCCGCGGAGGCCGCGGCGAGCGTGAAGTCCGGGCCGGCGAGCGTCCCGGCGAGCCAGCGCTCGAGCGCGGCGAGCCTAGTTTCCAAGCTGGAGGAAGCGTACGTGCGTTGCGTGGAGCGCGGAATTGTGCGATTTTACAAGAAAGGCAGGGCTTCTCTCGCATCCATGCAGCTTCTCCCAGCGCGGAAGCCGGCTCCCACCGCCGCCCGCTTCGCGCCGCTGCTGTTTGCGCTGTGCGCGGGTGCGGCTGCCCAGCAGTCGCAGGAGCCCGTCACCATCGACGCGCAAAGCATCGAGGGCATCTCCGGGCTCGAGGTGACCGCGCGCGGCGGCGTCGAGTTCCGCCAGGACGGCGCCAGCGTGTACGCCGACTATCTCAAGTTCAATCGCGAATTCGGCCGGCTCGAGGCCGAAGGCGGCGTGCGCCTGGTGCAGGAGGGCGACCGCTTCACGGGGCAGCGGCTGCGTTACGACACCACGGACCACACGGGCGTGCTGGAGGAGCCGTCCTTCCTCTTTCGCCGCGGCCAGACCGCGCGCGGCAGCGCCGAGCGCGTGGAATTCCTCGGCAGGGGCCGCTACCGGCTGAGCCGCGCCTTTTTCACCACCTGCGAGCCGGGCAACGACGACTGGAGCCTGGAGGCCAGCCAGCTCGACCTGGACTACAACGAGGAGACGGGCACCGCGCACGGCGTGCGCCTGCGCTTTCTCGACCTGACGATCGCGGGTACGCCCTACGCCACGTTCCCGCTGGAAAACCGGCGCAAGAGCGGCGTGCTCGCGCCGCAGTTCGCCCAGTCCACGCAGCGCGGCACCGAGCTGGGCGTGCCGTTCTACTGGAACATCGCGCCCGAGCAGGATCTCACCGTGACCCCGATGTACATGAGCGAGCGCGGCGAGCAGCTCAAGGGCCATTACCGCTACCTCGACGAGCGTTATTTCGGCGAGCTGCGCGGCGAGTACCTGGCCGAGGACAAGAAGCTCGGCGTCGCGCGCAGCGGCTACTCCTGGCAGCACGAGCAGCGCTTCACGCCCTCGCTGCTCGCGCGGCTCGACCTCAACCGCGTCTCCGACGATACCTACTTCGTCGACCTGTACTCCCAGGTGCGCCAGGTCTCGACCGGGAACCTGCAACGCGACGGCTACCTGCAGTACAACGGCAACCGCGGCGCGACCAGCTACTACCTGCAGGGCAGGGTGCAGCGCTTCCAGACGCTGCAGGATCCGGCCAACCCGATCGTCGCGCCCTATGACCGGGTACCGCAGCTCAACTTCAGCGTCGCGCGCAACGACATCGGCGGGCTGCTCGACGCCGCGCTCCCCGCCGAGTACGTGCAATTCACGCACCCGGACCTGGTCGAAGGGGAGCGCGCCACGCTGGCGCCGGCCGTCAGCGTGCCGCTGCTCGCGCCGGGGGCATTCGTCACGGCGAAAGCGGGGGCGCGTGGCGTTGGCTACAATCTGACCGGTGCCGCGCCAGGCCAGGACGCGCGCCAGAACTACAGCATTCCGTGGACCAGCCTGGACAG
This sequence comes from Burkholderiales bacterium, assembly GCA_035718125.1. Lineage (GTDB taxonomy): Bacteria > Pseudomonadota > Gammaproteobacteria > Burkholderiales > SG8-39 > JAABQT01. The sequence continues at coordinate 5,703 of DASTHP010000180.1, forward strand.
CGGGCTGGTCTTCGATCGCACGGCGGAGTGGTTCGGCGCGCGCCTGACGCAGACGCTGGAGCCGCGCCTGTATTACGTTTATGTTCCGTACCGCAACCAGGACCAGGCGCCGCTGTTCGACACGGCGCTCGCCGATTTCACCTATGCGCAACTGTTCACCGAGAACCGCTTCGTGGGTGGCGACCGCTTCGGCGACGCCAACCAGGTCACCTGGGCCTTGACGTCGCGCGTGCTCGGCGCGGGAAGCGAGGAGCGGCTGCGCGCGACGATCGGCCAGCGCTACTACTTCGAGGATGAGCGCGTGGGCCTCACGCCGACCTCCGTGCTGCGCACCGGCAGCGAGTCCGACTGGCTCGCCTCCATCGGCGGCCGTATCGGGCACGCCTGGACCTTCGACAGCACGGTGCAGTACAACCCGCGCGAGTCGCGCACCGAGCGACTCGGCGTGTCGGTGCGCTTCATGCCCGAGCTCGCCAAGGTGCTGAACCTCAGCTACCGCTTCCAGCGCGACGTGCAGGACCAGCTGGACGTCTCCGCGCAGTGGCCCCTGGGCGCCGGCTTCTACGGCGTCGGGCGCTACAACTACTCGCTGCGCGACGACAAGGTGCTGGAGGGCATCGCCGGCATGGAGTACAACGGCGGCTGCTGGGTGTTTCGCGCCGTGTGGCAGCGGCTGCAGGCCTCCACCACCGTGACCTCCTCGGCGTTCCTGTTCCAGATCGAGTTCAACGGCTTCGGCCAGGTCGGCTCCGACGATACGCTGACGCTCCTGCGGCGCAGCGTGCCGGGCTATTCCGTGACCAATCCCCAGGACCAGACCCTCGTGCCGCCGAGCGCGCGGCCGCGCCTGCCGTTCCAGCAGGTCTACTGAATGCGCCGCCTGCTGCTCGCACTTGTGCTGGCCTGCGCGGCGCCGCTCGCTGCCGGGCAGCGCGCCGCGCTCGTCGACCGCATCGTCGCGGTGGTGAACAAGGACGTGATCACCGCCAGCGAGCTCGCCGCGCGAGTCGCGCAGGCCGAGCGGCAGCTGCGGCGCCAGGGCATTCCGTTGCCCGAGCGCGCGGCCTTCGAGCGCCAGATCCTCGAGCACCTGATCCTCGAGAAGGCGCAATTGCAGCTCGCAGCCGACACCGGCCTGCGGGTCGACGAGCTGCAGCTCGATCGTGCGGTACAGCGCATCGTGGAGGGCAACAAGACCTCGCTGCCGGAATTCCGGCGCGCGCTGGAGGCCGAGGGCGTGCCTTTCGAGCGCTTTCGCGCCAACGTGCGCCAGCAGATCCTGCTCACGCGCGTGCGCGAGCGCGAGGTGGACGACCGCGTGCAGGTGAGCGACAGCGAGATCGACATCTTCCTCGAGGTGAACAAGACCGCGACGGCGCAAGCCGTCGAGTACAACGCCGCGCACATCCTGGTGCGCATCCCCGAGCAGGCCGGCCCCGAGCGCATCGAGCAGGCGCGCGCGCGCGCCGAGCAGGCCCGCGCCGAGGCGCTCGCGGGCGGCGATTTCGGCCGGCTGGCGGCCACGCTCTCGGATGCGGGCGATGCGCTGCAGGGCGGCGCGCTGGGATGGCGCGCGCCCAACCGCCTGCCCGAGCTGTTTGCCGAGAGCTTGAAGACGATGAAGCCCGGCGACGTCAGCCCGGTGCTGCGCAGCCCGGCGGGGTTCCACCTGCTCAAGCTCATCGAGCAGCGCGGCACCGGCGCCGCGGCCGCGGTGACGCAGACTCGCGTGCGCCACATCCTCGTCAAGACGAGCGAGGTGGTGTCCGAGGCCGACGCGCGCTGGCGGCTGACCGGCCTGCGCGAACGCATCGTCGCCGGCGCCGATTTCGCCGAGCTGGCACGGCTGAATTCCGAGGACGGCAGCGCGGCGCGCGGCGGCGACCTCGGCTGGGTGCTGCCCGGCGACACGGTGCCGGAGTTTGAGCGCGCGATGCTCGCGCTCAAGCCCGGCGAATTGAGCGAGCCGGTGCGCACGCCGTTCGGCTTTCACCTGCTGCAGGTCATGGAGCGGCGCACGGCGGATGTCGGCGCGGAGCGCCAGCGCATGCAGGCGCGCCAGGCGCTGCGCGAGCGCAAGGCCGAGGAGGCCTACCAGGAGTGGCTGCGCCAGCTGCGCGACCGCACCTACGTCGAGATGCGCCTCGAGGAGCGCTGACGATGGCGGCCGGGGGGCACTGAACGTGGCCGTCATCGCGCTCACCTCGGGCGAGCCGGCCGGCATCGGGCCGGAGCTGTGCGTGGCGGTGGCGCGCAACTTCCGCGGCGCGCGGCTCGTCGCCATCGGCGACCGCGGCCTGCTGCGCGGCTGCCCGCGCGTCGAGCACGTGCCGCTCGCGGCGCCGCGCAAGGCCGGGCGCCTCGATCCCGCGAACAGCCGCTACGTGCTGCGCGTGCTCGACCGCGCGATCGACGGCTGTCTCGCCGGCGAGTACGACGCGATGGTGACCGCGCCCGTGCACAAGGGCGTGATCAACGACGCGGGGATCGCCTTCAGCGGCCACTCCGAGTACCTCGCCGCGCGCGCGGCCGCGCCGCACGTGGTGATGATGCTGGTGGGCGGCGGCCTGCGCGTCGCGCTGGCAACCACCCATCTTGCGCTCGCGGACGTGCCGCGCGCCATCACGCGCGCCGGCCTGGTGGCGACGCTGCGCGTGCTGCACGCGGAGCTGCGCGGGCGCTTCGGCATCCGGCGGCCGCGCATCCTGGTGTCCGGCCTGAATCCGCACAGCGGCGAGTCGGGGCATCTGGGCACCGAAGAGCGCGACGTGATCGAACCGGCGCTCGCGCAGGCAAAGCGGCTCGGCATTGCGGTGCAGGGCCCGATCCCCGCCGATACGCTTTTCGTTCCCGCGCGACTGAAGGGAGCCGACTGCGTGCTCGCGATGTACCACGACCAGGGACTGCCGGTGCTCAAGTACGCGAGCTTCGGCGCGGGCGTGAACGTCACGCTGGGACTGCCGTTCGTGCGCACCTCGGTGGACCACGGCACGGCGCTCGACGTCGCGGGCAAGGGCAGGGCCGATCCCGGCAGCCTCGTCGAGGCGGTCAAGCTTGCCGTCCGGCTCGCGCGCCGCGCGCGCTAGGGCGGGCCGGGCGGGCGCCGTGCCGCTGGCCCGGGCGCGCCACGCCCCGCGCAAGCGCTTCGGGCAGCACTTCCTGCACGACACGGGCGTCATCCGCAGGATTGTCGAGGCCATCGCGCCGGCGCCAGAGGACGCCATCGTGGAGATCGGGCCGGGCGAGGGCGCGCTGACGCGCCCGCTGCTGGAGCGCAGCAAGCGCCTGGAGGTCATCGAGATCGACCGGGATCTCGCGGCCGCGCTGGCCGCCGAGGGCGTCAGGGTCCACGTCGCGGACGCACTGGCGTTCGACTTCGGCGCGTTGCCGCAAGGCCTGCGCATCGTCGGCAACCTGCCGTACAACATCTCGACGCCTCTGCTGTTTCACCTCGCGCGTTACGCGCAGCGCGTGCGCGACATGCACTTCATGCTGCAGCGGGAAGTCGTGGAGCGGATGGTGGCCAAGCCCTCGACGCCCGCGTACGGCAGGCTTTCGGTGATGCTGCAGGTGCGCTTCAAGATGGAGAAGCTGTTCCGCGTCGCGCCGGGCGCGTTCCGCCCGCCACCGAAGGTCGAGTCGGCAGTGGTGCGCATGGTGCCGCTCGGCGCGCCGCTGGGTTGCGACGAGAAGGTGTTCGAGCAGGTGGTGCGCGAGGCGTTCAGCGCGCGGCGCAAGACCCTGCGCAATGCGCTTTCGCTGGATCCGGCGGACTACGCCGAGTTGGGTATTGATGCGAAATTGCGGCCGGAGAACCTGGCCCCGCAGGACTACGTGCGCATCGCCCGCCGCCTCAGCGGCGCTCAATAAACTCGATCTTGTAGCCGTCCGGGTCCTCGACGAAGGCGATCACCGTGGTGCCGCCCTTCACCGGGCCCGCCTCGCGCGTCACCTTGCCGCCCTTGGCGCGCACGGCATCGCAGGCCCGCGCCGCATCCGGCACCTCGATGGCGAGGTGCCCGAAGGCGCCGCCCATCTCGTACTTCGGCACGCCGTAGTTATAGGTGAGCTCGATCACCGAGGCCTTGTCCTCGCTGTCGTAGCCGACGAAGGCGAGCGAGTACTTCTGCTCGGGCCGGTCGGTGGTGCGCAGCACCTTCATGCCGAGCACCTCGGTGTAGAACTTGACCGAGCGATCGAGGTCGCCCACGCGCAGCATCGTATGCAGGAGTCTCATGGATGCGCAGTCTACAGCGGGACGCGCGGGTTACAGCGTCGGCTGCTGCGCCTCGATCCAGGCCTTCACCTCGGCCATCACGTCCTTCGGCTGCCGGCCTCGGGTGTCGACCGGCGGGCCGATGCGCACAGTCACGGTCCCCGCGCGCTTGAGAAAGGCGTTGCGCGGCCAGAGCTTGCCCGCGTTGTGCGCCACGGGGACCACCGGCACCCCGCAATTCACCGCGAGCCAGGCGCCGCCCTGCTGGTAGGCGCGCTTCTCGCCCGGCGGCACGCGCGTTCCCTCCGGGAAGATGACCACCCAGAAGCCCTGCGCAAGGCGCTGGCGGCCCTTGCGCGCCAGTTCGCGCATCGCCGCCGTGCCGCGCGTACGGTCGATGGCGATCGGGCTCATCATCGCGAGTCCCCAGCCGAAGAAGGGGATCCACAGGAGCTCGCGCTTGAGCACATGCACCTGCGGCGGGAAGATCTCCTGGAAGGCGAGCGTCTCCCAGGCCGA
>DASTHP010000181.1:0-4611 GCA_035718125.1 Burkholderiales bacterium
CACGTCGTCGATGAGCTGGAACGCGGTGCCGAGGTGCATGCCGTAGGCGGCGAGCCCCTCCTCCACTGCCGCCGGCACGCCGGCGAGGATGCCGCCCAGGCGCGCCGCCGCCTCGAACAGCTTGGCGGTCTTGCGGCGCACGACGTCGAGATAGCGTGCCTCGTCGACATCGGGATCGTGGCAGTTCATCAACTGCAGCACCTCTCCCTCGGCGATGGTATTGGTGGCGTCCGCGAGCACGCGCATCACGCGCATGTCGTCCAGCCCGACCATCATCTGGAAGGCGCGCGAGTAGAGGAAATCGCCCACCAGCACCGAGGCCGCGTTGCCGAAGGCGGCGTTCGCCGTGCGCCGGCCGCGGCGCAACTGCGATTCGTCGACCACGTCGTCGTGCAGGAGCGTGGCCGTGTGGATGAACTCCACTACCGCGGCCAGCTCGAAGCGCGCCTCGCCCCGGTAGCCGACCGCGCCGGCGCTGAGCAGGAGCAGCGCCGGACGCAGGCGCTTGCCGCCGCCGGCGACGATGTACTCGGCAACCTGGCGCACCAGCGGCACGTCGGAATGCAGGCGCTCGCGGATCAGGGCGTCCACGCGCCGCATGTCGTCGGCGACGAGGGCAAGGACGGTGCTGGCAGCGGGCTGCGTCATGGAGGTGCGGCGGGGCGCGGGGCGTAGCATACAAGGCTTTGACGCGGAGAGCCGGAATCTCCTATAATTCCAAGTCTTTGCAGCTCATTCGCTCAATATTCTGGTCACGGGTTACGGGATTCCCATGTACGCAATCATCAAGACCGGCGGCAAGCAGTATCGCGTCAAGTCCGGAGAGCAGGTGCGTGTCGAGTCGCTCGCGGCCGACGTCGGCGCCGCAGTGTCGTTCGACCAGGTGCTGGCCGTCGGCGAAGGCGACGCGGTGCGCGTCGGCGCGCCGCTGGTCGCGGGCGCCCAGGTCAAGGCCACCGTCGTGGCGCACGGCCGCGGCGAGAAGTTGAAGATCTTCAAGCTGCGCCGCCGCAAGCACTACCAGAAGACGCAGGGACATCGCCAGAACTACACCGAGGTCCGCATCGACGACATCGTCGGCGGGGCCTGAACAGACGGAGATCCAGCCATGGCACACAAGAAAGCAGGCGGCAGCTCGCGCAACGGCCGCGATTCGCAGGCCAAGCGCCTCGGCGTCAAGGCCTACGGCGGCGAGCAGGTGAACGCGGGCCAGATCATCGTGCGCCAACGCGGCACGCAGGTGCACCCGGGCACCAACGTGGGCATGGGCCGCGACCACACGCTGTACGCGCGCACCGCCGGCAAGGTCGAATTCGCCGTCAAGGGCGCCGCCAACAAGAAGACCGTGAGCGTGGTCCCGGTCTAGCCGAGCCCCGCTCCCGCGAAAGCCCTATCGCTCGCGGTAGGGCTTTTTCATTTCAGGCCATGAAATTCATCGACGAAGCGACCATCGAGGCGCATGCCGGCAAGGGCGGGGACGGCGCCGCGGCGTTTCGCCGCGAGAGGTTCGTGCCGCGCGGCGGGCCGAGCGGCGGCGACGGCGGCCGCGGCGGCAGCATCTGGGCGGTGGCCGACCGCAACATCAACACGTTGATCGACTACCGCTACGCGCGCATCCATCGCGCGGGCAACGGCGCGGGCGGCGGCGGCTCCGACAAGTACGGCCGCGGCGGCAACGACCTCGAGCTGCGCGTGCCGGTGGGCACCATCGTGCGCGACGAGGACAGCGGCGAGGTCATCGCCGACCTCGCACGCGATGGCGAGCGCGCTCTGCTCGCCAAGGGCGGGCAAGGCGGACTGGGCAACCTGCACTTCAAGTCCAGCATCAACCGCGCGCCGCGCCAGTTCACGCGCGGCCTGCCAGGCGAGAGCCGCAAGCTGCGGCTGGAGCTGCGTGTGCTGGCCGACGTCGGACTGCTCGGGCTGCCCAACGCGGGCAAGTCGACGCTGGTGCGCGCGGTATCAAGCGCGCGGCCCAAGGTGGCGGACTATCCGTTCACCACGCTCAACCCGTCGCTCGGCGTGGTGCGCGTCGCCGAGGACGCGAGCTTTGTCATCGCCGACATCCCGGGCCTGATCGAAGGCGCCGCCGAGGGCGCGGGACTCGGCCACCAGTTCCTGCGCCATCTCGCGCGCACGCGCTTGCTGCTGCACCTCGTCGACATCGCACCGCTCGAGGAGGACGCCGACCCGGTGCGCGATATCCGCGCCATCGCCGCGGAGCTGAAGAAGTACGACGCGGCGCTCGCGCGCAAGCCGCGCTGGCTGGTATTCAACAAGGCGGACCTCGCACCCGACGCCGACGCGCGCGTTGCGCGCATTCTGCGCACGCTGCGCTGGAAGGGCCCCTGGTTCAAGGTGAGCGCCATCAGCGGTGCGGGCTGCCGCGAGCTGTGCAATGCCGCCTATCGATTCCTCGCGCAGCCGGCCAAGCCGGCGCGCGCACGCCACGCTGCCTGATGCCATGGCCGCGTCGCCTGCCACCATGGACTCGCCGCTCGCCAGCGCCAACACGCTGATCGTCAAGGTCGGCAGCTCGCTCGTCACCAACGAGGGCCGCGGCCTGGACGCCGCGGCAATCGCGCGCTGGGCCGCGCAGATCGCGCAGCTGCGTGCGCTCGGCAAGCGCTGCGTGCTGGTGTCCTCGGGCGCGATCGCCGAAGGCCTGCAGCGCCTGGGCTGGAGCCGGCGTCCGCGCGCCCTGCACGAGCTGCAGGCCGCGGCGGCGGTGGGCCAGATGGGGCTCGTGCAGTGCTATGAGACCTGCTTCCGCGAGCACGGCATCGCCACGGCACAGGTGCTCCTCACGCACGCCGATATGGCCGACCGCCAGCGCTACCTCAATGCGCGCTCGACGCTGCTCACGCTGCTCGCGCTCGGCGTGATCCCGGTGATCAACGAGAACGACACCGTGGTGACCGACGAGATCAAGGTCGGCGACAACGACACCCTCGCGGCGCTCGTGACCAACCTGGTCGAGGCGGACGCCCTCGTCATCCTCACCGACCAGGCGGGGCTTTACGACGCCGATCCGCGCCGCACGCCCGGCGCGCGCCTGATCGAGGAGGCGGCCGCGGGCGAGGAGCGGCTGGAGGCGATGGCGGGCGGCGTCGGCTCGAGCCTGGCGCGCGGCGGCATGATCACCAAGGTGCTGGCCGCCAAGCGCGCGGCGCGCAGCGGCGCGCATACCGTGATCGCGGCCGGGCGCGAGCCCGACGTGCTGCTGCGCCTGGCGCGCGGCGAGCGGATCGGCACGCTGCTGCGGGCGCAGACGACGCCGCTGGCGGCGCGCAAGCAGTGGCTGGCCGACCATGTGACCGTCGCCGGCCGCCTCACGCTCGATGCCGGCGCAGCGCGCGCGCTGCAGCGCGACGGCAAGAGCCTGCTGCCGGTCGGGGTCACCGCGGTGAGCGGGGAATTCGAGCGCGGCGCGGTGATCGCCTGCCTGGAGCCTGGCGGGCGCGAGATCGCGCGCGGGCTGGTGAATTACTCCGCCGCGGAGGCGCGGCTGATCATGCGCAAGGCTTCGAGCGAGATCGAGGCGGCGCTGGGTTACGTGGACGAGCCCGAGCTCATCCACCGCGACAACCTGGTCCTGCTCTAGCGCAGCGCTAGGGTGCTAGTAGCCGCGCGCGGGAATGGCGAGGCGATCGGGGTGGCCGCCGCGCTTGAGCGCGTCGATGCCTTCCGCCGCACTGCGGATGGCTATTTCCCGGGGACAGAAGAACTCGCGCCACAGTACGTCGTGCCAGCGCTGCACGCTGCGCGCCTCGATGCGCCGCCACGAGCCAGGGCGCACCGCCCAGCTGCGATCCGCGCCAGCGTAGGCGTAGGTCTTCACCTCCCTGGTCGCGCAGCGGATGCCTTCGTAGGTCACGGATTCGGCGCCCAACGGGCTGCGCACCATCAGGGTGTAGCGCACCACCCCGTCAGCCCCCGGTGCGAGCGACGCGCTGTCGATGAAGAAGCGGTAAGCGGAAGCGGAGCTCACGAAGAAGGCGAGCATTTCGCCGCTGCCGGCCGCGGGCGGGGGCGGCACTTCCGCCTCGCGCCAGTCGCGCTTTTCCTGCTCGGTCTCCCAGTCGCTCTTGCCCGTGTTGCCGGGCTGCATGCCCTGATGCTGCTGCTGAGCCACGGCGGGCAGCAGCGCCAGCGCCAGCAGCAGAGGAGCGACGCGCCTCAGGCGAGGTCTGCCGCGAGCGCGGCGCGCACTGCGGGCGCGAGGGCCACACGCGCCTGGTACTGGGGGTGATCCACGCCTACCGTGAGCCCCGCGCCGCCGGCGAGCGCCGCGCGCGCGGCCGCGTCGAACTCGAAGCGCAGGAAATGCACCGCCGAAGTCTTTTCCTCGTTCTCGCGCTCCAGGTCCTCGTCGGCGATGGCGTAGAGGCGCGCGCCCTCGCCCACCTGCACCCATACCCGGTCCTCGATGCCCCTCAACTGCGATAGGGCGCGCTTGCGCTCCAGGACGTCGGGATACTCGATCATCATGGTGGCCTTCAGGTTGCTGCCGTCGGGCACCAGCGGATTGTAGGCCTCGAGCTCTTCCTGGATGCCGGCTTCCTCGAAGATGCGCTCGATGCGCAGCATCTCCTGGACCTGGTAGCGGAC
>DASTHP010000182.1:0-2188 GCA_035718125.1 Burkholderiales bacterium
AAATCGCAAAGCCGTAGACCACGACCGCGAGCCGGGACACCGTGGCAGGTTGCCCTGGGCCCGCCCAAGCTGCGCCCAGCATGGCGAGTGCCGATAACGCCCAAGGCGCCACGTGGCCGATGCGCGAGCCCGCGCAGGCGAACGCGAGCGACACAAAAAAAAGGGAGGCCGCAAGGCCTCCCGTCGTTCTCTTTGCGGTACCGCCGGCCGGCGCTACCTGCGTAGCAATGACGCTCCCGTGCAATAGCGCTCCAGTCCCATCAGAGGCAAAGCGCCGGCGGAATCGTGCCGCACGCGACCTGGACCGGGGGCGCCGCCGCCGACGTCTCGTTTGCCACTGGGGCATTGCAGCTGCCGCCGTAATTGATGGTCGTACTGACGACGACGTTGCCCTGGATCGTCGCGAAGGTGGCGGGGGCCTTGTTCGAGGCATAGAGCAGCACCGCCGACGAGTGGAGCGCGCCGCAAGCACCCTGCGCAACGGCGGTCCTCGCCTGCGTGGACACGTCCGTGAACTGCGGTATCGCGACCGCGGCCAGGATGCCGAGGATCACGATCACGACGATCAGCTCGATCAGGGTAAAGCCGGCTTGCATCGCTCTTCGCATGTCGCTTCCTTCCCTTGCGTGGTTGTCTGTTCTCATATCCTGAAGTCCGATACTACCCGCGGACCTTGGAGCCTGCAACTGGCCAATTCCAATGAACTCAAGCAGTTCTGACAAAAACATGAGAACTCATGTGAACCCTGTCACGGACGCGGGTCCCAGCGCCAGTCCTGCACGGGGACCAGGGCGACGCCGGTGTAAGCGTTTGTCTCCGACCTGCGCACCTCCGATCGAAATCGGATCGAACTCGGATCCAGGCCTTTGCCTGCGCCGCGCAGGTATCGCGTCAGCTTCGGCAGGTACACCAGCTCGCGACGTTTACGGTCGAAGTACCAATTGCCGCCTTCGGCGTTCGGCGGCTCGCCGTCGAACTCGCCGAGATATGCCGGAGAATCCGCGCGCGCAATCCGGAACGGGCTCTCGCCCTCCAGCGCCTGCACTGCCTGGGCATCGCCTCGCAACACGAGCAAGGCGAGCCGCGCATACATCGCGCTGGAAAGCCGACTCACCGTGGCCTCCACGGCGTACTTCTCCGCAGCCTCGGCGTAGGTGAGCAACTTCTCCAGGAGCACCGCGGCGACCACGCCTGCGATCACCACGTACAAGGCCGACTGCAGGTAGTTGCGCTGGCGGCTGGCGGGTATCACTTCTTGAACATCACGCTGCCCATGCCCCAGATCGGCAGGAACACGCCGAGCGCGAGGATCAGCACCATCACGCCCAGCGCGATGGTGAGGATCGGCTCGATATTGGCGGCGAGGTTCTTGATGTCGTAGTCGACTTCGCGCTCGTACATGTCGGCGACCTCGGCCATCAGGCTGTCGATTTCCCCGGTCTCCTCGCCCACCGAGATCATCTCCAGCACCACCGGCGTGAAGATGGCGCTGGCCGTTGCCGTGCGCAGCACGCTCTCGCCGCGCTCGACCCCGTCGCGCATGTGGCGGATGCGCAAAGCCATGTAGGAGTTAGCAACCACTTCCGCTACAGCCGACATGGCCTGGACGATTGGAACCCCGGCACGGATGGCGAGCGACATGCCGCGCGCGAAGCGCGCCAGCGTTGCGCGCAGGATGATCGGGCCCGCGAGCGGCAGGCGCAGCTTTACGCGGTCCCACCAGTAGCGGCCCTGCTCCGTGCCGAAGTAGATGCGCACTGCTGCGATGCCGGTAATGAGCACGGCCAGCATGGCCGGCCAGTACGCGACAAAGAAATTCGACGTGCCGATCAGCACCTGGGTGAGCAGCGGCAGCGGCACCTTCTGCGATTCGAACAGCCGCGCGAATGCAGGGATCACCGCGAAGTTCACCACCGCCACCGCGACGGCCAGCACGACCAGCACGATGACCGGATAGCGCACCGCCGCCTTGATGCGGTCGCGGATCTCCTTGTCGAACTCCATGTACTCGAACATGCGCAGAAAGGACTCGTCCAGCGCGCCCGTCGTCTCGCCGATGCGGATCACGCTGACGTAGAAGGGGCTGAACACGCGCGGATGGCCGCGCATCGCCGCGGAGAGCTCGCGGCCCGCATCGAGGCTGGTGCGCAGGTCCGCGATCACCTCCACCAGCGAGCGGTTGGCGCTC
>DASTHP010000183.1:0-2180 GCA_035718125.1 Burkholderiales bacterium
GCGGGCCTGCCCGACATGATCCCGGCCATGACCATCAACAAGGTGTGCGGCTCTGGGCTGAAGGCGGTGATGCTCGCCGCGCAGTCGGTCGCCAACGGCGACGCCGACGTGGTGATCGCCGGCGGCCAGGAGAACATGAGCATCGCGCCGCACGTGATGAACGGCTCGCGCGACGGCTTTCGCATGGGCGACGCGAAGCTCGTCGACTCGATGATCGTCGACGGGCTGTGGGACGCCTTCAACCAGTACCACATGGGCGTCACGGCGGAGAACGTGGCCAAGGAATACGTCGTCACGCGCGAGGAGCAGGACGAGTTCGCGGTGAAGAGCCAGAACAAGGCCGAAGCCGCGCAGAAGGCCGGCCGCTTCAAGGACGAGATCATCCCCTTCGAGATTCCCTCGAAGAAGGGGCCGGTGGTGTTCGCCGACGACGAGTACCCGCGCCACGGCGCGACGCTCGAGGCGATGAAGGGCCTCAAGCCCGCCTTCGACAAGAACGGTACGGTGACCGCGGCCAATGCCTCGGGCATCAACGACGGCGCGGCGGCGGTGATCGTCACATCGGCGAGGAAGGCCAGGGAGCTCGGCCTGAAGCCGCTCGCGCGCATCAAGTCCTTCGCCTCGGCGGGCGTGGATCCGAAGTACATGGGCATGGGGCCGGTGCCGGCGAGCAAGCGCTGCCTGGCGCGCGCCGGCTGGGAGCCGAAGGACCTCGACCTGATGGAGATCAACGAGGCGTTCGCCGCGCAGGCGATCGCCGTCAACCGGCAGATGGGCTGGGACACCGGCAAGGTCAACGTCAATGGCGGCGCCATCGCGCTCGGCCATCCGATCGGCGCCTCCGGCTGCCGCATTCTCGTCACGCTGCTGCACGAGATGCAGAAGCGCGACGCGAAGAAAGGCCTCGCGTCGCTGTGCATCGGCGGCGGCATGGGCGTCGCGCTGGCGGTGGAGCGATGAGCGCAGTGCTGGAGCGGCTGCAGGGCGCCTCGACGCAGCCGGCGCTGGCGCGCATCGCCTTCGTCTCGGGCGGCATGGGCGGCATCGGCACGGCGATCTGCACGCGCCTGGCCGCGGCCGGCCACACGGTGGTCGCCGGCTGCCTGCCGGGCTACGAGCGCAAGGCGGAGTGGCTGGACGCGATGCGGCTCCGGGGCTTTCGCGTGCACGCCGCCGAAGGCGACGTGGCCAACTTCGATTCCTGCGCCGAGATGTTCTACAACGTGCGCTCGGTGATCGGGCCGGTGGACATCCTGGTCAACAACGCCGGCATCACGCGCGACGCGGTGTTCAAGCGCATGACCGAGCAGGACTGGATGGCGGTGATCAACACCAATCTCAACAGCGTGTTCAACGTCACGCGCCAGGTGATCGACGGCATGGTCGAGCGCGGCTGGGGGCGCGTGGTGAACATCTCCTCGGTCAACGCCATCAAGGGCCAGTTCGGCCAGACCAACTACTCCGCCGCCAAGGCGGGCATGGCGGGCTTCTCCAAGGCGCTGGCGCAGGAAGTGGTGAGGAAGGGCGTGACCGTCAACACGATCTCGCCGGGCTACGTCGAGACCGACCTGGTGCGCGCGATCCGCGCGGACGTGCGCCAGCAGATCATCGACTCGATCCCGATGGGGCGCCTGGCGAAGCCGGAAGAGATCGCCGCGGTGGTGGCGTTCCTCGTCTCCGAGGAAGCGGGCTACATCACCGGCGCCAACATCTCGGTGAACGGCGGCATGCACATGATGTGATGGTGTAGACTGGATTTTCCGGGAGGAGGAGCTACCAATGGCGCAGCAGCGGATCGCCGTCGTCACCGGCGGCATGGGCGGTTTGGGCGAGTCGATTTCCACGAAGATGGCGGATGCCGGCTACCGGGTGGTCGTCACCTACTCGCCGTCGAACACCAAGTACAAGTCCTGGCTCGACGAGATGAAGTCGCAGGGCTACGCCTTCGGCGCCTACCCGGTGGACGTCGCCAACTACGACGATTGCGCGGCGAAGGCGGCGCGCATCACGCAGGAGGTCGGGCAGATCGACATCCTGGTCAACAACGCCGGCATCACCCGCGACATGACGTTCAAGAAGATGACCAAGGGCGACTGGGACGCGGTGATGCGCACCAACCTCGATTCCTGCTTCAACATGACCAAGCAGGTGATGGACGGCATGGTGGACCGCGGCTGGGG
>DASTHP010000184.1:0-8827 GCA_035718125.1 Burkholderiales bacterium
CGGCACGGCGCTGCTCGCCGGCGGCATGCTGGCGTTCGCGCTGTCGTTCGACGAAGTGATCGTCACCACCTTCACCGCCGGGCAGCAGACCACGCTGCCGATCTGGATGCTGCAGGAGCTGGTGCGCCCGCGCCAGCGCCCGGTGACCAACGTGGTGGCGGTGGTGATCGTCGCCCTCACCTTCGTGCCGATCCTCGCCGCCTATTACCTGACCCGCACCGACGAGCATGGCGGCGCGGGCCGCTGACACGCCTACGAAACCACCCAGGAGCGACGCCATGAAATTCCAGACCCAGCTGCTGATCGACGGCCAGTTCACCGACGGCGAGGGGCGTGCAGAGGAGATCCTCGATCCGGCGAGCGGCGCGGTGCTGGCGAGCGTGCGCGAAGCCTCCGCCGATCAGGTGAATCGCGCGGTCGCCGCGGCCAGCCGTGCGTTCCAGACCTGGTCGGAGACCACGCCCGCCGAGCGCAGCGCCCTGCTGCTCAAGCTCGCCGCCGCCATCGAGTCGCGCGCCGAGGAGTTCGCGCGCATCGAGTCGCTCAACTGCGGCAAGCCGTACGCGCGCGTGCTCGCCGACGAGATGCCGGCGATCGTGGACTGCTACCGTTATTTCGCCGGCGCCGCGCGCTGCATGCCCGGCTCGGCCGCCAACGAGTACCTCGCCGGCCATACCAGCATGATCCGGCGCGACCCGATCGGCGTGGTGGCGTCGGTGGCGCCCTGGAACTATCCCCTGATGATGGCCGCGTGGAAGGCGGCGCCGGCGCTCGCCGCCGGCAACACGGTCGTGCTCAAGCCTTCGGAGCAGACGCCGCTCACGTCGCTGCGGCTCGCGCAGCTGGTGGCGGAGATCTTTCCCAAGGGCGTGTTCAACATCATTGCCGGGCGCGGCGACACGGTCGGCGCGCCGCTCATCGAGCATCCCCAGGTGCGCATGGTCTCGCTCACCGGCGACGTGGCCACCGGGCAGAAAGTGCTGCAGGCGGCCTCGCGCACGCTCAAGCGCACGCACCTCGAGCTCGGCGGCAAGGCGCCGGTCCTGGTGTTCGACGACGCCGATCTCGCTGAAGTCGTCGAGGGGATCCGCACCTTCGGCTACTACAACGCCGGCCAGGACTGCACGGCCGCCTGCCGCGTCTATGCCGGCGCCAAGGTCTACGAGCGCTTCGCCGCCGACCTCGCGAGTGCGGTGTCCAGGATCAAGGTCGGCACGCAGGACGAAGCGGGCGTTGAAGTCGGCTCGCTCATCTCCGATGGCCAGAGGAAGCGCGTGGCGGGCTTCGTGGAGCGCGCTGCGGGCATCAAGCACATGGAGGTGCTCACCGGCGGCAAGCTGCGCGCCGGCAAGGGCTTCTTCTACGAGCCGACGGTGATCGCGGGCGCGCGCCAGGAAGACGAGATCGTGCGCCGCGAGGTGTTCGGGCCGGTGGTGTCGGTGACCCGCTTCACCGACGAGGCCGAGGCGATCGCGTTCGCCAACGATTCGGATTACGGCCTCGCCTCATCGGTGTGGACCACGGACGTGCGCAAGGCGATGCGGGTGGCCAAGCACCTACAGTACGGCTGCACCTGGATCAACACGCACTTCATGCTGGTGAACGAGATGCCGCACGGTGGCCTGAAGATGTCCGGCTACGGCAAGGACATGTCCATGTACGCGCTCGAGGACTACAGCGTCGTGCGCCACGTCATGGCGAAGATCTGAGACGTCCGGTTGGGGCTAGGACGCGCTCGCGCCCACGCGGCCCACGAGCGGGAGCTTGAGCGCCGGCGGCCAGGGATCGACGCCGAAGGTGAGGCCGAGGACGTTGAGCTCCAGGCCCTCCACGCTGCTCGCCGTCACGCCGAGCACGCCCGCCACCGAGAGCTGCAGGCCGCTGCCGCTTGGCGCCGAGTCGAAGATGCCCGCCCCCAGGTAGTCCTTGCCGATGGCGGTGGGCGGCAGGTCGGCGCGCAGCTCGGGCACCTCGCGCGTGATCCAGGCGGTGAAGGTGTTGGAGTTCGGTCCCGGCCAGGCGCTGTACTCCTGTGCGTAGGGATAGGTCTTCGCCGCCGCCTCGATTCGCGGGATGAGTGCCTCGGCGTCGCGGCCGCGCGCCTCGGCGATCACCTCAGGCGCGTTGCCGAACCAGCGGCCGTCCGGCGCGCGGCTGCGGATCGAGACCGCGGTGTCGTCCCAGCGCAGCTTCCAGCCGATGACCTCGTACACCGTGTAGTCCGGCGCCCGCGCCGGCTTCACCGCAATCCAGGTATGCACGCCGAAGGTCCCGCGCCAGCCGACCGTGCGCGCGCCGTACACCTGCACGATGGCTTCGGGGTGCGCGCCCGGGTCGGGCGCAAGGCCCACCGGCGCGCGGCTCGCCGTGCGCCAGTCGGCGTTCGCGCGCGTCACCACGGCCGCGGCGATTGCCACGGCGAGGACGGCGGCGCCGATCGCGAGAATGCGCGAGCGCCTCAGGCCCTTGCCTTTCAGCCCTGGTCCTTCGACTCGCGCCAGATGTCGAGCTTCTCCTGGATCACGCGGTCGGAATAGATGAACAGCACCGCATCCTCGGTGGCCTCATGCCGGTGCGCCATCCAGCTCGGCGCAACGAAGATGTCGTGCGGGCCCCACTGGAAGGTCTCGCCGCCGATCGTGCTGCGGCCGTGGCCCTCGACCACGGTGAACACCGCGCTGTCGGTGGAGCGGTAAGGCGCCGTCTTGAAGCCCTTCGGGATGAGCTGCATCCACGTGGAGATGGTGGGCATCGCCCAGCCGCCGTTCACCGGGTTGATGAACTTCACCTTGTGCGCCTGCCACGGGTCCGGATCGCGCATGCGCGCGAGCGCATCCAGCGACTCGCGCGACTTGCGGTAGGGATAGTTGAAGATCGGCGAGGTCTGTGACCGGTGCGTCACGTCCACCGGCATGAGGTTGTTGCCGAACTCGGCGGGCGCCGCGCCTTCGGGCCGCTCGAGCTTGTGCGCCTTGCCGCCCATGTCCTCGCGGAAGCTCGCCGCCAGCATGTTGATCACGTGCATGTCCAGGCCGTCGAGCCACACCATCGGGCCGGTGCCCTCGTTGCCGTGGTCGTGCCAGGTCCAGGAGGGCGTGATGACGAAGTCGCCCGGCTCCATCGTCGTGCGCTCACCCGCCACCGCGGTGAACGCATCCTTGCCCTCGATGATGAAGCGCAAGGCGGAGGCGGTGTGGCGGTGCGCCGGCGCGATCTCGCCCGGCAGGATGATCTGCAGTCCGGCAAACAGGCTTTGCGTGGCGCGCGACTGGCCGGGCAGGCCCGGGTTCTCGAGCACCATCACACGGCGCTCGGCCTCGGCCGCGCCGATCAGCTCGCAGGCCTCCATCAGGTAGGGTCGCACGTCCTTGTAGTGCCAGATCGCCGGCACGCAGCGCGTCGCCGGCGTCGCGGTCACCAGGCCGTGCAGCACGCGCCAGAGCGGCGCGAGGTGCTGGGTCTTCGCGCGGCCGTAGAAATCCTTGCGCCCTTCCTCCGCCGCGAGGTTGACGGTGGGCACGATGCCTTCGAGCTCTTGCGCCTGCTGGGCGGCGTTCTCTACCGGTTTCATGTCGTCGCTCCTACTTGATGCCCGCCCTGTCGCGCACGGCGCCCCAGCGGGAAATTTCGGATTTCAGGTGCGCCGCGAGCTCCGCCGGCGTGCTCTGGCTCGGCAGGAAGGCGGCGTTGTGCATCTGCTTCTGGACGTCCTCGCGCGCGAGCGCGGCAGCGAGCGCCGCGCGCGTCTTCTCCACGATGGCGGCCGGCGTTCTCGCCGGGAACACCAGCGCGTACCAGGTCGTCACGTCGTAGCCGGGCAGCCCCGCCTCGGCCACGGTGGGCACGTTCGGCAGGCCGGGAAAGCGCGTGGCGGAGGTCACGGCGAGCGCGTTCAGCGCGCCGCCGCGGATCTGCCCGATCACCGAGCCCAGCGTTTCCAGGATCAGCTGCGTCTCGTTGGCGACCGTCGCCGCCACCGCGTTGGGCGTTCCCTTGTAGGGCACGTGCACCAGCTTGATGCCGGCCGTGCTGAACAGCAGCTCCGCCGCAAAGTGCTGCGTGCTGCCGATGCCGACCGAGGCGAGGTTGAGCTTGCCCGGGTTGTGCCGCGCCACGTCGATCAATCCCTGCAGGCTGCCGAAGCCGGCACTGCGCCCGGCGAGGATGACCAGTGGCATCGTCGCCACCATGGAAACCGGCTCGAAGTCCGTCACCGGATCGTAGGGCAGCGGGCTGATCATCACCGCCGACACCGCATGGCCGTTGTTCAGCATGAACGCGGTATAGCCGTCGGGCGCGGCCTTGGCCACCTGGCCCGCGGCAATGGTGCCGCCGGCGCCGGGCCGGTTCTCGATCACCACGGGCTGGCCGAGCGCGGCGCCCATCGCCGGCGCGACGATGCGCGCCAGGATGTCGGTGCCACCGCCGGCGCCGAAGCCGACCAGCATGCGCATCGGCCGCTGCGGCCAGTCCTGCGCGCCCACCTGCCCGGCGAGCGCCGCCAGCAATGCCGCGATGATCAGTCTCATGCCTCGAGGCCCTGGAAATCGAACAGTTTGCGGTCCAGCAGGTGCGATGCGCGCACGTCGCCGAGCGCGCGCAGGATGGATTCTACGCGCCCGGGGTGCTGCTTCTCCCACTGGCGCAGGAGCTCGCGCACCTGGCGGCGCTGCAGGTGCTCCTGCGAGCCGCACAAGTTGCACGGAATGATCGGAAAGCCCTTCTCCGCGGCGTAGGCCGCGAGGTCGTCCTCCCGCACGTAGGCGAGCGGCCGGATGACGATGTGCCGGCCGTCGTCCGACTTGAGCTTGGGCGGCATGGCCTTCAACTTGCCGCCGAAGAACAGGTTGAGGAAGAACGTGGCGAGGATGTCGTCGCGGTGGTGGCCGAGGGCGATCTTGGTCGCGCCGAGCTCGCCCGCCACGCGGTAGAGCACGCCGCGGCGCAGCCGCGAACAGAGCGAGCACATCGTCTTGCCCTCGGGCAGCACGCGCTTGACCACCGAGTAGGTGTCCTGCTCGACGATGCGGAACGGCACGCCGAGCTTCGCGAGGTAATCGGGCAGCACCTGCGCAGGGAAGCCGGGCTGCTTCTGGTCGAGGTTGACCGCGACCAGATCGAATGCGACGGGGGCCTTTTCACGCAGCGCGAGCAGCACGTCCAGCAGGCCGTAGCTGTCCTTGCCGCCCGAGAGGCACACCATCACCTTGTCGCCTTCCTCGATCATGCCGAAATCGGCGATCGCCTCGCCCACCTGGCGGCGCAGGCGCTTGGCGAGCTTGCCCGCCTCGTACTCGTGCTTGCGCGGGTCGCGGTGCAGACGGACGACGTTCATCGCGTTGCCAGGAAAAGCGTCCTCACAGGAAGATCGAGCGCCCGCCGTCCACCGCCAGCACCTGGCCGGTGACAAAAGGTGCGGTACACAGGAAGTGTACCGCCTGCGCGATTTCCTCCGGCGTGCCGGTGCGTGCGAGCGGGGTGGCAGCGACAATGCGGCCGCGCTCGGCGGGATCGAACTGCCCGTCCTCGGGCCAGGCGATGGCGCCCGGGGCCACCGCGTTGACGCGCACCGACGGCGCGAGCTCGATCGCGAGCGAGCGCGTGAGAGCGACGAGCCCCGCCTTGGCGATGCTGTAGACGACGTAGCCCTTCAAGGGCCGCTCGGCGTGGATATCGGCGATATTGACGATGGCGCCGCCCGCAAAGGCGAGCTGCGGCGCTGCGGCCTGCGCGAGAAACAGTGGCGCGCGCAGGTTGGAGCCGATCAGCTCCTCCCAGTGGCTCGCCTCGATCTCGCCGACCACAGTGGGAAAGAAAGCGGACGCGTTGTTCACCAGGATGTCGAGGCGCGCGAAACGCTGCAGCGCGGCGTCCACCAGCGCCTTGGGCGCCACCGGCGCAAGCAGGTCGCCTTTGAGCTTGGTTGCGCTGCCGGCGCGTGCGGCGTTCAGCTCCTTTTCCAGCTGCGCCGCCTCGGTGTCGGCGCCGCGATAGTGCAGCACCACCTTGGCGCCCGCGCCGTGCAGGCGGCGCGCGATCGCCGCGCCGATCCGGCGCGCCGCTCCGGTCACCAGCGCCACCTTGCCCTCGAGGGAGCCGTCCGTCATCGAGGGAATTCTAGGTTAAATTCGTTGCATGCTGCCCGAACCCGAGCCCGAGGCGCTCGCCGCGAGCGGCGCCCTGCTGCAGCGTATCCGCAGGGAGCTCGCCGACAGCGGCAACTGGATCGGCTTCGCGCGCTACATGGAGCTCGCGCTCTACGAGCCGGGCCTGGGCTACTACGCCGGCGGCGCGGCAAAGCTCGGCGCGCCCGGGGACTTCGCCACCGCGCCGGAGCTGGGCACGCTCTACGCCCGCACGCTCGCGCGCCAGGTGGCCGAGCTCCTGCAGCCGGGCGAGTCGATTCTCGAGTTCGGCGCAGGCAGCGGCGCGCTCGCCGAAGCGCTCATCGCCGAGCTCTCCCCCGAGCACTACCTCATCCTGGAGACGAGCGCGGAGCTGCGCGCACGGCAGGAAGCGCGGCTCGGCGCGCGCGCGCGCTGGATCGAGCGGCTGCCGGAGCGCTTTCGCGGGGTGATGCTCGCCAACGAAGTGGCGGACGCAATGCCGGTGCACGCAGTCGCGTGGCGCGCGGGCGGCGTGATGGAGCGCGGCGTCACGGCGGCGGACGGCTCGCTTGCATGGGCGGAGCGGCCCGCCTCAGGCGAGCTGCTTGCTGCGGCTCGCTCGATCGAGGTTCCGGTGCCCTATGAGAGCGAGATCGGACTGGTGGCGCGCGCGTGGATGAAGCTGCTCGCCGCGCGCCTGGAGCGCGGTGCGCTGCTGGTGGTCGACTACGGCTTTCCGCGCCGCGAGTACTATCACCCGCAGCGCGCCATGGGCACCCTGATGTGCCACTACCGCCATCGCGCGCACGGCGATCCATTCTTTCATCCCGGCCTGCAGGACATCACCGCGCATGTGGACTTCAGCGCCCTCGCCGCCGCCGCGCGCGACGGCGGCCTGGAGGTGCTCGGCTTCGCCAGCCAGGCGCAGTTCCTCGTCAACTGCGGCATCACCGGCGTGCTCGAGCGCGAGGACATCGCCAACGTTGCGCGCTATGCACCGCAGGCGGCGCAAGCGCAGAAGCTGCTCTCGCCCGCGGAGATGGGCGAGATCTTCAAGGTGCTCGCGGTGGGCCGCGGCGTATCGCTGCCGCTGCTGGGCTTCGCGCAGGGTGACCGGACCCACACGCTTTGAAATCGGGGTCAGGGCCGAATTATTTTTGCGAGAATTAATTCGGCCCTGACCCCAATTTTCATGCGCCTGCTCGCCCTCCTGCTGCTGCTGCCTGCGCTCGCGCTCGCCGATGAAGTCGCGCAGGCGAAGAAGCGCTGGTCGGAGAGCCCGCACGGCCCGATGCTCGAGCGCATCCTGCCGCCGACGTTCGAGGCGCGCCAGCTGCCCGAGGCCGACTCGCCCGGCGCGCAATTGACGCTGCGGTACTGCGTGCAGTGCCACAACCTGCCGAACCCGGCGATGCACCATGCGGCCAAGTGGCGCGGCATCGTCGAGCGCATGGTGCCGCGCATGCAAGGCAGGGGGAACATGGGCAAGCTCATGTTCGACATGATGGCGGGCGTGAAGGCGCCCAGCCCCGACGAGGTGAGGCAGATCGTCGCCTACCTGCGCAAGCATGCGCAAAGGCCGCTCGACCCGAAGAAGTATCCCGAGGCCTTCACGCCCGCGGGCGAGCCGTTTCGCCTTGCCTGCAATCAGTGCCACACGCTGCCCGACCCGCAGCGCTACACGGCGAAGGAGTGGCCCGCGGTGGTGGCGCGCATGCAGGAGAACATGGAATGGATGAACCGCGTGGTCGGCACGCTGCCGATTGCCGGCGAGCCGCAGCTCAGGGTCGAGGCGATCAACGCGTTTCTGGCGAAGTACGCGCGGAAATAAAATTGGGGTCAGGGCCGAATTTTTTGCATGCAAAAGAATTCGGCCCTGACCCCAATTTTCCTGCGAAGCGCCTAGGGCTGCGGAGGCGTGGGGACCGCCATGCCGCGCGCGACTGCCGGGCGGGCGGCGATGGTGTCGAACCAGCGCTTTACGGCGGGAAAGTCGTTCAGGTCCACCTTGTGCCAGTCGTGGCGCGCGACCCAGGGAAAGGTCGCGATGTCGGCGATGGAGTACTCGTCGGCGAGGTACGCCGCCTCGCTGAGCCGCGTCTGCAGCACGCCGTAGAGGCGCCGCGTCTCGTCCGAGTAGCGCTTGATGCCGTAAGGCACCTGCTCCTTCGCATTGCGGATGAAATGGTGCGCCTGGCCGAACATCGGCCCGACGCCGCCCATCTGGAACATCAGCCACTGCAGGCAGAGGATGCGCGTGCGCGCATCGCGCGGGATGAACCTCCCGGTCTTCTCGCCGAGGTAGATGAGGATCGCGCCGGACTCGAAGAGCTTGAGCGGCTTGCTGTCCATGCCCTGCGGATCGACGATCGCCGGGATGCGGTTATTCGGGTTGATGGCAAGGAACTCGGGCGTGAATTGCTCGCCCTTGCCGATGTTCACCGGATGCACGCGGTAGGGCAGGCCGCATTCCTCCAGCATGATGGAGACTTTGCGGCCGTTGGGCGTGCCCCACGTGTAGAGGTTGATCATGCGCGGCGTTCTCGATGGCGGGGAAAAGCGCGCGAGTCTATCCTGTCGGCACGCATGATCAAGTGGCTGCTCACCATCCTGATCGCCCTCGCGGTGCTCGCGCTCGCCACGCCCTGGCTCGAGCGCCTCGGCGTGGGGCGGCTCCCCGGCGATCTGCGGTTCACCGCGCGTGGGCGCGTCTACTACCT
>DASTHP010000185.1:0-3406 GCA_035718125.1 Burkholderiales bacterium
GCAGGGCAAGGGCAAGCCCGCGCGCCGAGCCTATTGCCTGGACGACGACGAGCTCGAGGAAACCCTCGCCGCGCTGAAGAAGGAAAAGGTGAAGGAGGGCTCCTGGGAGATCTCGCGCTTCAAGGGCCTGGGCGAGATGAGTCCCGAGCAGCTCTGGGAAACCACCATGAACCCGGACACGCGACGCCTGGTGCGCATGCAGCTCGATTCCAGGCAACTGAAGAAGGCGCGCGCCACCTTCGAGCTCCTCATGGACTCGGGCGAGGCCGAAGGCCGCCGCAACTGGATGCGCGAGCACTGGAAGACCGTGGAGGCGGATGTCTAGAACCGGAAATCGGGGTCAGGGCCGAATTATTTCTCGCAAAAAGAATTCGGCCCTGACCCCAATTTGGGAGCGGGCGTACAAGGGGCACGTGCTGTGGCAGGGAAGGAAGAAGCTCGGCAAGGTGAGCCTGGCGGGCGAGGGGCGCTAGACCTGGGAGGCGGCGGGGCGCGTGGGCGCGAGCGACGACCTCGCCAAGGCCAAGAAGGCAGTGGAGCTCGCCGTCGCGTTGGGTGACAAGCAACTGGACCTCTTCAAATGACCCTCGATACCCGGACCCCCGACCTCTTCACTCCCGAGAACGGCGACGACGCGGCGCCGATCGAGCGCCACGCCTCGCAGGCCTACCTCGGCTACGCGGTGTCCACCGTCAAGGCGCGCGCGCTGCCCGAGGTCGCCGACGGCCTGAAGCCCGTGCAGCGGCGCATCCTCTACGCGATGGGCGACGCCGGCACGCAGGGCTTCGCCAAGTGCGCGCGCTACGTGGGCGAGGTGCTCGGCAAGTACCACCCGCACGGCGACTCCTCGACCTACGAGGCCCTGGTGCACCTCGCGCAGCCCTTCTCGATGCGCTATCCGCTCATCGACGGGCAGGGCAACTTCGGCTCGCGCGACGGCGACTCGGCGGCGGCCTACCGCTACACCGAGGCCAAGCTCTCGCGCTTTGCCGAGCTGATGCTCGCCGAGATCGGCGAGGGCACGGTGGACTTCACGAAGAACTACGACGGCAAGTTCGACGAGCCGGTGCTGCTGCCCGCGCGGCTGCCTTTCGGCCTTCTGAACGGCTCCTTCGGCATCCCGGTGGGTTTTTCCACGCGCATTCCCTCGCACAACCTGAAGGAAGTCGCCGCGGCCGCCGCGCTCGTCATCAAGCACCCGCGCGCGAAGCTCGAGGAGATCCTCGAGAAGCTCCCCGGCCCCGACTTCCCCGGCGGCGGGCAGATCATCTCCCCGGCCGAGGAGATCCGGCAGGCCTACGAGACCGGGCGCGGCTCGATCGCGATGCGCGCGCGCTGGACGATCGAGCCGCTCGCGCGCGGCCAGTGGCGCATCGTGGTCACCGAGCTCCCGCACGGCGTCTCCTGCCGCCAGGTGCTGGAAGAGATCGAAGCGCTCGCCAATCCCAAGCCCGCCACCGGCAAGAAGGAAGTCGGCCAGGAGCAGAAGCGCCTGCGCCAGTTCATCCTCGACCAGGTCGAGGCGGTGCGCGACGAGTCCGATCGCAAGTCGAAGCTCCGCCTGGTGATCGAGCCGCGCTCCTCGCGCCAGGATCCCGAGGCGACGATGGCGGCGCTGCTGGTCAACACCAGCCTCGAGTCGCGCTACCCGGTGAACCTCACCTGGCTCGGCCTGGACGGCCTGCCGGAGACCAAGGGCATCGCCGACATCCTGCGCGAATGGGGCGAATGGCGCCAGCAAACGGTGCGCCGGCGCACGCAGCATCGCCTGGACAAGTGCGAGGAGCGCCTGCACATCGTGCAGGGGCGGCTGCTCGCCTTCGTGCGCATCGACGAGATCATCAAGCTGATCCGCGCGTCCGAGGACCAGGCCGACGCCCGGCACAAGATGATGGCGAAGTGGAAATTCACCGAGCGCCAGGCCGAGGACATCGTCAACATCCGCCTCGGCCAGCTCACCAAGCTCGACGGCGTGGCGCTGGGCGAGGAAAAGAAGACCCTCGAGACCGAGAGGAAGGCGCTCAAGTCGATCCTCGGCGACGAGAAGGAGCTCAAGAAGCTCGTGATCCGCGAGCTCGACGAGGACGCGAAAAAATTCGGCGACGCGCGCCGCACGCTCATCAAGACCGAAGGGCGCGCGCAAGTGGAGCGCACCGTGGTGGAAGAGCCGATCACGGTGGTGCTCTCGCAAAAGGGCTGGATCCGCGCGCGCACCGGCCACAATCTCGACCTGGCGACGCTCACCTTCAAGGACGGCGACGGCCTGCTGCAGGCGCTCGAATGCAAGACCACCGACCCGGTGATCGTGCTCGCGGCCTCGGGCAAGAGCTTCACGCTGGATGCCGCCGCGATTCCCGCCGGGCGCGGCGACGGCTCGCCGGTGAACACGCTCGTCAACTCGTCGTCGGATGACATCGTCTGGATGGGCACGGGCGATCTCGGCCGGCCGCTCCTCATGAACAGCTCCGCGGGCCTGGGCTTCGTCTGCAAGCTCGGCGATCTCGTCGCGAAGACCAAGCAGGGCAAGGACTTCATGAGCGTATCGGAGGGCGCGCGCGCGCAGGTGCCCGCGCCCCTGGAGGTGGCCGCGGCAGGCGGCGAAGCGAAAGGCGCCGCGGGGGCCCGAGGCGGCGCGCCGCGCTTCGTCGCGGTGCTTTCCTCGGACGCACGGCTCCTCGTCTTCCCGCTGGAGGAAGTGCCGGTGCGCCCGAACGGCGGCGTCGGCGTGCAGCTCCTCGCGCTGCCCGACGAGGTGACGCTCGCCGCGGTCGCCGTCACCGACGGCAAGACGCTCGCCGTCTCCGGCATCAAGCGCAAGAACCGCGCGGTGGAGACGCTGGACGCGAAGCAGTTGTCGGAACACATGGGCAAGCGCGCGCAACGTGGAAAAGTCTGCGACGTGGGATTCAGGCCGGACCGCCTGGGTGCCTAGCGAGCTCAAGCCGGCCCTCGCACCCGCGGCGATCCTGCTGCTCGCCGCCCTGGCGGCGGCCGTGGGTCCGTCGCTGCCC
Source organism: Burkholderiales bacterium (assembly GCA_035718125.1). Lineage (GTDB taxonomy): Bacteria > Pseudomonadota > Gammaproteobacteria > Burkholderiales > SG8-39 > JAABQT01. Next base: position 3,012 of record DASTHP010000185.1, read on the forward strand.
ACCTCGCTCGAGGGGCTGCGCACGCTCGGGCCGTTCGTGGTGCTGGCGCTGGGCGTGGCCTTCGCGCTGCGCTTCAACCGCGGGCGCGCGCTGATCATTCTCGCCTCGCTCTTCGCCGCCTACGCCGGCTACCAGTACGCGCAGATGCTCGGCGGCTTCGCGCAGAAGGCGGTGTACACGGCGCTGGTGGTGATCGTGCCGCTCAACGCGCTCGCGGCGATGGCGCTCCCGGAGCGCGGCGTGCTCTATTACGGCAGCTACCGCTGGGCGGTGCTGATCGGCGGCGAGGCGCTCCTCATCCTGTGGATCGCCGCCGCGGGCCGCAGCGAGCTCTCGGGGCTCGCCTGGCAGGGCCTGCTCGAGCACTGGCTGTTCCGCTCGCCGCCGACGCCGCT
>DASTHP010000186.1:0-3239 GCA_035718125.1 Burkholderiales bacterium
AGAAGGCGACGCGCAACTTGCGATGCACCCGCACTTCGCCGATGCCGAGCGAGGCGATGAGGCCGAGCTCCGCCGGCCGCAGCAACTGGCCGGGCCCGAGCACGGGCACGCCTTTCTTCAGGTCCTCGCCCGCGTAGCGCACGTGCTGGCCGGTCTTCTGCCCGGGCGGAACGGCGATCTTCCCGTCGTGGGCCTTGACCACTTCCTGCACCACCACCGTATCCGCGCCCGCCGGCATCACCGCGCCGGTGGTGACGCGCACGCATTGCCCGGGGCCGACGCGGCCGCCAAAGGCCTTCCCCGCGAGCGCGGCGCCGATCTCCTCGAGGATGGTCTCGCCGGGCTGCAGGTCCGCGAAGCGCACCGCGAAGCCGTCCATCGCGGTGTTGTCGTGGCCCGGCACGTCGATCGAGGGCACGATGTCCTCGGCGAGCACGCGGCCGAGCGCCTCGCGCACCGGCACGCGCTCCGTCTCCACCACCGGGGCGAGGCAGGCGCGGATCGCCGCGCGCGCCTTGTCGACGTGCAGCGCGTCGGGGTCGTAGCCCTCGATGGCGTGGACGATCTGGAGGATCTGCTTCATGCGTCGTTCAGCTCGGCGCGCGTGTTGATGTTGCGGAAGGCGTCCGCCTCGTCGTCGAATCCCACCTCGACCACCTTGAGCGTTGCGTACCAGGCGTCGATCTTGCGCCCGCCGCCTGCGAGGAACGCGGACAGGTGCGCGAGCACCGCGCGGCGCACGAGCGAGAACACGGGGTGCGGCTGATCGCCCGTCTTCGCCACCGCGAGATCGTGGTTGCCGAGCGCCTGGTGCAGCCGCGCGACCAGGTCCAGCGGCAGGAACGGGGAATCGCAGGGCACGGTGACGGCAAGTGGATGGCTCGCGGCCGTCAGGCCCGCGTGCAAGCCGGCCAGCGGCCCGGCGAAGCCGCCGATCGCGTCGGGCACCACGCGGAAGCCGAATTTCGCGTAGGCCTCGAGGTTCTGGTTGGCGTTGACGAGGATCTCGACGACCTGCGGCGCGAGGCGCTCGAGCGCCCACGCGACCATGGGCTTGCCGCGCAGCATCTGCAGGCCCTTGTCCACGCCGCCCATGCGCCGGCCCTGGCCGCCTGCGAGCACGATGCCGGTGACGCCGTCCATGCCGCCGATTCTAATGGGTCGAAACCGGTCAGCAGCCGCTCGCGGTCCGGTGTACGCTGCGGCCCGTGAGCGCCGTACCCTCCGCGATTGCCGTCGCTGCCGCCAGCCCCTGGCTGGTGCGCTTCCTCAACCTCGGGCACCTGCTCGACCATCTCGTGATGCTGGTCTTTCCGACGGCGGTCGTCGCCCTCGGCCGGGAGTGGGGCCGGCCCTACTCGGAGCTGCTGCCGCTCGCGCTGGGCGGCTTCATCGCCTTCGGCGCCTTCGCCATTCCCGCGGGCTGGCTCGCCGACCATTGGAGCCGCTACCGCACGATGGTGATCTTCTACTTCGGCATCGGCGCGTCGCTGTTCCTCACGGGTTTCTCGCAAACGCCCTGGCACATCGCCGCCGGCCTCACGCTGACGGGCGCCTTCGCGGCGATTTACCACCCGGTCGGCATCGCCATGCTGGTCGCCTCGCCCGAGAGGATGGGGCGCACGCTGGGCTGGAACGGCCTGTGGGGGAACCTCGGACTCGCCGCCGCGGCGCTTGTCACCGGCGCGCTGGTGGACCTCGCGGGCTGGCGCGCGGCGTTCTTCGTGCCCGGCCTTGCCTGCGTGGCGGCCGGCGTGGGCTTCCTCCTCCTGGTGGACGACCCCGGCAAGGTGAAGAAGACCTCGAAGGGCATCGGCCTGCACATCGATGGCCGCACCATGGGGCGCATCTTCGCGGTGCTGCTGGTAGCCACTGCCTGCGGCGGCATCATCTTCAATTCGACGACCGTCTCCATGCCCAAGGTCTTCGACGAGCGCCTGCAGGCGCTCACGCAGACCAACTTCGGCATCGGCGCGCTGGTGGCGATCGTCTACACGGTGGCGGCCTTCGCCCAGGTGGTGATGGGCGCGCTCATCGACCGCTTCGAGCTGCGGCGCCTGATGATCGGCGTGGCGCTCGCGCAGATCCCGTTGCTGGCGCTTGCGGCCAACGTGCAGGGCTGGGCGATGCTCGGGGCCGCCGTGCTGATGATGCTCGCGGTGTTCGGCCAGATTCCGCTCAACGACGCCATCGTCGGCCGCTACTGCGCCGACGAGTATCGTGCGCGCGTGCTCTCGGTGCGCTACGTGGTTTCCCTGGGCGTGGCCGCCGTCGCCGTGCCGATGATCGCGGTCCTGCACCGCACCGAGGGCGGCTTCGGCAACGTGTTCCTGGTGCTGGCGGCCCTTGCAGCGCTGATGCTGGCGACGAGCCTGTTCTTTCCGTCGCGCGAGGCGCTTGCTGCGAGCAAGCTGCGCGCCGCGGCGCAGTCCGGGTCCTAGCGCCCGCCCTTCTAGGCAGCCTTCTTGTAGGTGTCGAGGCGAATGCGCTCGCGCTCGAGCGCGGCCGCCACCGGCGGCGCCTGCATCACGCGCTCGACGTAGGCTTTGTAGGCCGGGTAGGCATCCGGGTCCACGCCGGCAAAGCCGCTCCAGCGCAGCAGCGTGAAGGCGTAGGCGTCGTGGGGCCCCGGGCTGGCGCCGAGCCAGAACGGTGCGGCCGCCTTGCTCCAGTCCTGGAGGCGCGCGAGGTGGCGCTGCAGCTCGGCGACCGCCAGGCGCTTCACCTCGGCCTGCGCCGATTCGCTCTCGGCGAAATAGTAGGTGCGGAACCAGTGCGTGAAGCACGGGTGCACCGTGTTGTTCATCCAGGCAAGCTGCGAGAGCGCCTGCGCGCGCGCCCAGGACTCGGTGGGCAGCAGGCGCGCCTGCGGAAAGCGCCGGTCGAGGTAGTCGCAGATGGCGAGGATCTGCGTGAGCGGCTTGCCGTCGACGATGAGCACCGGCACCTGGCCGTCGGGATTCATCGCCAGATACTCGGTGGACTTCTGCTCGTTCTTGTGCAGCTTCACCAGGTTCGGCTTGAAGTCCTCGCCGCTCGCGGCCTTGACGACTTCCAGGCTCACGTGCGCGACGAACGAGCAGGCGCCCGGTGAGAAATACAGTTCGAGCATCTCTTCTCTCCTAGGGGTGGAAGGCAGGTCGGGCTAGGCGACGGCGGTGGGCTGGAGCGCAGTGCGCAGCAGCCGGTGCCGGCCGGTGAAGGCGAGGTAGTGGCGGCCGCTCGCGCGGCCGAGCATG
>DASTHP010000187.1:0-21072 GCA_035718125.1 Burkholderiales bacterium
CCCTCCCCTGCGCGGCCCGCGTCGCCGCGTTTCAATGCGGAATGACGCCCGCGGTCGCGAGCGCACTGCATTCCGCATCCGAGAACCCTGCTTCGCGCAGCACCGGCCGCGTGTGCTCGCCGTACTTGGGCGGAAAGCGAAACTCGCGCGCCGCGCCGGGCAGGTCCACGGCCATCGGCTGCATGCGCACGCGCTTGCCGTCGGGCATCACGGTCGCGGTGAGGCGGTTGCGCAGCGCATCCAGCTCGCGCACCGACTTCACGCCGTTGATGCGCGCGTGCGGGATGGTCGCCGCGCGCAGGTCCGCCATCGCCTCTTCGAGCGAGAGCGTCGCGGTGAGCGCGGCGATGTCGCGCTGCAGCGGGCTGCGGTCGCGGATGCGGCCTTCGTTGGTCTTGCGCTCCTCGGTGGCGAGCGAGGCGAAGCGCGGCAGCGCGGTGAGGCGCTGCCACTGCACGTCGCTGCCGATCGCCATGTAGAAGAAGCCGTCGCGCGCCGGGTAGACGTTGGTCGGCACGAACTTGCGGTGCTCGTTGCCGGCGCGCGAGATCTCCCAGGGCGCGCAGTCGAAGTCCACCAGCGGCAGGGTGGTAATGAGCCACGAGGCCGCCGCCTGCAGCATGGACACGTGGATCTCGCGCCCGCGCCCGCTCTCGGCGCGCTCGGCGAGCGCGAGCATCACGTTCGCGTACACCTCGTCGCCCGCCTTGAGGTCGATCACCGGCACGCCGCACAGCACCGGCGTGCCGTTCGGGTCGCCCGTGAGCTCCACGTAGCCGGCCATCGCCTGGATCACCGGGTCGTAGCCCGGCACCTCGGGGTACTCGGGCCCGAGCGCCGAGATGCCGGCCCAGATGAGATCGGGCTTCACCGCGGAGAGCGTGACGTAGTCGATGCCGAGCGGCCGGTAGCGCTCGGGCACCGTGTTGCAGCAGAAGATGTCCGCGTCCAGATCGCGCACCAGGCGCTTCAACGCCTCGCGCCCCTCGGGAAGCTTCAAATTGAGCGCGATCGCCTCCTTGCCGACATTGGGCGCGATGTAGTAGCTGCGCCGGTCGTCGTCGGCGACGCGAGCGCCGATGTAGCGGTTGGGATCGCCCGGCAGCCCCTTGCCCGAGCCCAGCGCCTCGATGCGGATTACGCGCCAGCCGAGCTGCACGAAGCGCAGCGTCGCGTACGGCATCGAGAGCGCCTGCTCGAGGCTGAGGACGGTGCGGCGCTTCACGCCGCCGCGCTCCAGGAAGGCACCTTCGCCGCTCCGTGCAGCGCGCGGTACACGTTCTCCGGCGTGAAGGGCAGTGCGTAGATGCGCGTGCCGGTCGCGTTGTAGATCGCATTGGCCACCGCCGCGGCGATGCAGATCGCGGGCGCCTCGCCCACGCCTTTCGCGCCCTGCGGGCCTTCGCCGTCCATCGTCTCGATGAAGGTCACGTCCATTTCCGGGATCTCGGGTGCGGTCACCAGCTTGTAGTCGCGGAAATTGGGGTTCTTCACGACGCCGCCCTCGACCATCAGGTCCTCGGTCAGCGCATAGCCCTGCCCCATGACGATGCCGCCCTCGATCTGGCCCTCGATGCCCAGGCGATTGAGCACGCGCCCCACGTCGTGCGCGCCGGTGACCTTGAGCAGGCGCACGATGCCGGTCTGCGTATCCACCTCGACTTCGCACACTTGCGTCGCCCAGGCGTAGGCCGCGGAAACGTCGCCGCGGAACTCCTTGTCCTGGTGCTTGCTCGGCGGCTCGTAGTAGAAAGTCGTCATCACCAGCTCCGCGCGGTCGGAGAAATGCAGCCCGCGCAGGAACTTGCCCAGCTCGAAGAGCTTCTCGCCCGTGTCCTTGCGCACGACGCAGCCGCCGCGCAGGTCGAGGACGTCCTCTGCCACGCCGGATTTCGCCGCGGCGGCCGAGAGGATCTTCGTTTTCGCCTTGCGCGCCGCGCCGATCGCTGAGTTACCGGCGATGAAAGTGGTGCGCGAGGCGTGCACGCCCACGTCCCAGGGCGTGATGTCGGTGTCGTTGTTGACCACCGTCACCGCCGAGAGCGGCAGCCCGAGCTCCTCGCACACCAGCTGCGAGAGCACGGTTTCCGAGCCCTGGCCGATCTCGGAAGCGCCGGTCATCAGCGTGACGTGCGCGAAGTCGTCGATCTTGAGGATGGTGCCGCAGCCGTCGGACGGATAGATCTTGGCGCCGCCGCCCACGTGCAGCATCGAGGCGATGCCCACGCCGCGCTTGACCGGGTTCGGATCCTTCCAGCGCGCGCGGTTCTCGGCCTGCTTCTTCAGGAAATCGGCGCGCGCGGCAGCCGTGGAAAGGCAGTCCTTGAAGCCGCAGCTCTTGAAGTGCATGCCCTGCGGGGTCACTTCGCCCGGCTCCTGCGCGTTCTTGAGCCGGAAGGCGAGCGCGTCGATGCCGACGGCGTCGGCGAGCTTGTCCATGTGCGCTTCCACCGCGAAGGTCGCCTGCAGATTGCCGTAGCCGCGGAAGGAGCCGGCATAGGGATTGTTGGTGTAGACCGCCCGCGTGAGGTACTTGCAGTGCGGCACGCGGTACAGCGACGAAATCGTCTGCATCATGACGAACGGCGTGGTCGCGCCCCAGGAGGTGTAGGCGCCGTTGTCGTGCAGCGTCTCTACCGTGCGGAAGGTGAGCGCGCCGTCCTTGCGGCAGCCCGAGCGCAGCTTGAGCAGCACCGGCTGGCGCGTGGGCGAGGCGAGGAACTCCTCCTCGCGCGTGAACACCATCTTCACCGGGCGCCGCGTGATCTTCGCGAGGAAGATCACGATCGGCTCGAAGGGGTAGATGTCGAGCTTGGAGCCGAAGCCGCCGCCGATCGGCGGCTGGATGATGCGGATGCGCGCCGGGTCGATGCCGAGCAGCTCGGCGAACTCGCGCTTGTGCAGGAACGGCACCTGCGTGTTGGAGTAGAGCAGCAGGTTGCCGTTGGGATCGAACTCGGCGATCACGCCCGAGACGCCCATGCAGCAGTGCGTCACGTAGTGCAGCTTGAAGACGTCCTCGACCACGAAGTCGGACTCGGCCTCGCCCTTCGCCACGTCGCCCTGTGCGTACTCGAAGGTCATGGCGATGTTGTCGGGCTTGCCGGCGAAGGCCACCGGCGCGCCGGCCGACTTGAGCTGCGGGCTGGAGGCGTCCGCGCCGTGCGGCTCGGGATGGATGAGCGGCGCGCCCGGCGCGAGCGCCTGGTCGGGCGTGGCGACCACGGGCAGCGGCTCATACTGCACGCGGATAAGCTTGAGCGCGGCCTCGGCAATCTCCTCGGAGTCCGCGGCGACCGCCGCCACCTCGTCGCGCAGGCTCCTCACGCGGTCGGTCTTGAGCGGCAGGTGATCCTTGGCGACGCCGATCGGCCGCTGCCAGGGCACGTCCGCCGCCGTGATCACCGCGTGCACGCCAGGCAGCGCCCTCGCCGCGCTCGTATCGATGGAGACGATGCGCGCATGCACCTGGGTGGAGCGCAGGATCCTGGCGTGCAACGCGCCTGGCACCTCCAGGTCGTGGATGTAGCGCGTCTTGCCGATCGCCTTGTCCGGCGCATCCAGCTTCGGGATGCGCTTGCCAATCAGCGTGCTTGGGGTCAGACCCCGATTTTCTCGTTTGGGGTCTGACCCCGGTTTAGTCTCAGCGCTGCCCATGGTTTGCTCCTTCCGGCGCGCCCGCGGCGGCGCTGGCGATCGCGTCGATGATCTTGCGGTAGCCGGTGCAGCGGCACAGGTTTCCCTCGATGCCGCGCCGGATCTCGGCTTCGCCTGCGCCGGGCTGGCGCTCGATCAGGTTGCTCGCCTGCACCATCAGCCCCGGCGTGCAGAAGCCGCACTGCACGGCGCCATTGGCGACGAACGCGTCGCGCAGGCGCTCGCCGCGCGGGGTGGTCGCCACGCCCTCGATGGTGACGAGCTCGCGCCCGTCGCAGTCGGCGGCGAACAGCAGGCATGAGTTCATGCTGCGCCCGTCCACCAGGATGGTGCAGGCGCCGCACTCGCCCTCGCCGCAGCCGTACTTGGTGCCGGTGAGGCCGAGCTTGTCGCGCAGCATCTCGAGGGCACTCATGCCCGCGGGCACGTTCAGCTCCCGCTTCACCCCGTTCAGCGTGAAGGCGATGTCAAAGCTTGCAGGCATGGGTGACCACCCTCTTCAGCATGTTGTGGATCAGCTCGCGCCGGTACCAGTCGGAGGCGCGCAGGTCGGAGATCGGATGGACTTCGCCAAGCGCCGCGCGCGCGGCGGCCTCGAGCGCCTGCTCATCGGGCGCACGGCCTTCGAGCGCGGCCTCGGTGCGCGGTGCGCGGATCGGCGTGGGCGCCACCGCGCCGAACGCGACGCGCACGTTGCGCAGCACCTGTCCTTCACGCCGAGCGGCGAACGCGATGGCAATGGCGGAGATGTCCAGCCCGGGGCGCGTGCCGTGCTTGTAGAACTCGCCCACGGCATCCTCCGGCGGCAACGGCACCTCGACCGCGGCGAGCAGCTCGGCGCCCGTGCGCACCGTGCGCCCGGGCCCCGTGAAGAACTCGGCGAGCGGCACGCGCCGCTCCTGGACCTTGCCATTGGGTTTGGAGGCGAGCACCGCGCTCGCATCGAGCGCAAGGAGCGGCACCAGCGTGTCGCCCGCCGGCGAAGCGTTGCACAGGTTGCCGCCCACGGTCGCGGCATTGCGGATCTGGTCGCTCGCGAAGTGGTCGCACGCCTGCCAGAGCACCTTCAGGCGCTCTCGCACCAGCGCGCTCTCCAGCAGCTCGCTGATCGTGACGAGCGCGCCGAGGCGCACCACGCCGACCGCCTCGCGGATGCCCTTGAGCTCCGGCACGCCGCGCAGGCTCATCAGCACGGGCTGGAGCTTGAGCTTGCCGATGCGCGACTGCGGCATGACGTCGGTACCGCCGGCGAGCACCGTGACGTTGCCGGCGCGCAGGATCTCGGCGGCTTCGTCGAGCGAGCGCGGCGCGCGGAAGGTCTCGAGGCCGCCCATCTCAGAACCTCACCGGCTCGCGGAAACGGCCGAACTCGCCGACCAGCATATTGGTGATCTCGCCCACGCTCGCATAGGCCTTCACTGCCTGCATGATCGCGGGCATGAGATTGGCCCCCGACTTCGCGTCCGCCTTGACGCGCGCGAGCGCGACTTGCACTGCGCCGGCGTCGCGCTCGGCACGAATGCGCCTGAGCGCCTCGACCTGCGCGCGCGCATCCTCGTCCTTGTAGGGATGAAACTCCATCTCCGGCGTCTTGTCCTCGGTGCGGTAGCAGTTCACGCCCACCTTGCGGAAGCTCCCCTCCTCGATCGCGCGCTGGCGCTGGTAGGCTTGCGCCGACACCTTCGCCTGGATCGCCCCTTCGGCAACGAGCTTGACGATGCCGCCCTGGCTGTCCACGTCCGCCATGATGCGCTCCATTCTCTCGCGCATCTGGCTGGTGAGCGTCTCGATGTAGTACGAGCCGCCCATCGGATCCACGGTGTCCCCGAGGCCCATCTCCTCGATGAGCAGCTGCATGGTGCGCAGCGAGATGCGCTGGGCATATTCCGAGGGGATGGTGTAGGCCTCGTCGTAGCAGCACAGCGCCATGGTCTGCGTGCCGGCGAGCGCGCAGATGAGCGCGTAGTAGGCGCCGCGCACGATGTTGATCTCCGGCTGCTCGAAGGTGAGCCCGCCGCCGCCGCCGCCCGCGATCATGCGCAGCCACATCGAGCCGGGCTGCGTGGCGCCGTATTGCTCCTTCATGATCTTCGCCCACAGGCTGCGGCCGGCGCGGAACTTGGCTACCTGCTCGAAGATGCTGCCGAAGCAATTGAAGTTGAACGACAGCCGACCCGCGAACTCGTCCACCGGCAGTCCTCGCCGGATCACCTCATCCGCGTAAGCCTTGGCGATGCAGAAGGCGTAGGCCATCTCCTGCGCCGGGTCGGCCCCCGACTCGCGGATGTGGTAGCCGCACACCGAGACCGGGCTGTACTTGGGCGCGTGCTTCGCGCAGTACTCGATGGTGTCCCCCACCAGGCGGATCGAGGGCGCCACCGGGTAGACCCAGGTGCCGCGGCCCACGAACTCCTTGAGGATGTCGTTTTGCGCGGTGCCGCGCAGCTTGGCGAGGTCGTAGCCGCGCTTTTCCGCCATCGCGAGGTACATCGCGATCAGGATCGCGGCCGCGCCGTTGATGGTGAGCGAAACGGTGATCTTCTCGAGGTCCACGCCCGCGAAGGCGGTCTCGAAATCGCGCAACGTGTCCACCGCCATGCCCACGCGCCCGATTTCGCCCTCGGCCTGCGGGTCGTCGGAATCCATGCCGCACTGCGTGGGCAGGTCGAACGCGACGTTCAGGCCCGTCTGGCCGTTGGCGATGAGGTAATGAAAGCGCTTGTTGGTGTCGGCGGGGTTGCCGAAACCGGTGTACTGCCGCATCGTGAACGGCTGCCTGCGGTACATCAGCGAGTGGATGCCGCGCGTGAAGGGGTACTGGCCCGGCAGCCCGATCATGTCCGCGCCGCCGCTCGCCGCGACGTCCTCCGCCGTATACAAGGGCTTGATGGCGATGCCCGATTCGTTCACCACCGGGCGCAGCTCTTTCTCGGGCAGGTCCTTGGGTTTCATGGCGCATTCGCCTGGATGTAATTGACGATGTCTTCGAGCCGGGAGCTCGAGGGGAAGATGCCCTTGAAACCGAGCGCGCGCAGCTCCGCATGGTCCTGCGCCGGCAGGTTGCCGCCGATCACCCACAGCTTGTCGGCGAGGCCCGCCTGCTCGAGCAGGGGCTTCAACTTGCGGCAGATCGGCAGGTGCGAGCCGGCCATCGAGGAGAGCGCGATCACGTCGGCGTCCTCTTCCTGCGAGATGCGCGCGATCGCCTCGGGCGTCTGGCGCAAGCCGGTGTAGAGCACCTCCATGCCGGCGTCCATCAGCGCGCGCGCCACCACCTTCGCCCCCTGGTCGTGGCCGTCCAGGCCGGGCTTGGCGAGCACCACCTTGATGCGCTTCTGCGTGCTCATGGCGAGGAGACCTCCTTGGCGATGATCAGTTTCAGGATCTCGCTCGTGCCGCCGCCGATCAGCGTAAAGCGCACGTCGCGCAGGTAGCGCTGCACCGGGTATTCCATCGCGTAGCCGTAGGAGGCGAGCACGCGCGCCGCCTGGTCCGCGACGCGCGCCGCGCATTCGCTCGCGAAGAGCTTGGCCATCGCCGCTTCCTTGTGGTGGGGCTTGCCGGCGTCGCGCAGCCACGCCGCGCGGTAGACGAGCGTCGTGGCGGCTTCGAGCTCGGTCGCCATCTCGGCGAGCTTCATCTGGATCGCCTGGTAGCGGTTGATCGGCTTGCCGAACTGCCTGCGTTCGGCGGCGTAGCGCACCGCGGCGTCCAGCGCGGCGCGCGCCTGTCCGACCGCCATCGCGCCAGTGATGATGCGGATCTCGGCCAGCGTCTTGCGCAGATGCCCCTCGCCGTCGCCCTCCTCCCTGGAGAGGCGATGGCTGTCAGGCACGAAGCACTCGTCGAACGCGAGCTCCGATGTCGGCAGCGCCCAGACGCCCATCTTCTCGATCGCGCGGCCGACTTTCAGCCCCTCGAAGCTGCGCTCGACCAGGAAGATCGTGAGCTTCTTCTCCTCGCCCGCGCGCGCGAACACGGTGAAGAAGTCGGCGACCGGGGCGGAGGTCACCCAGGTTTTCTGCCCGGAAAGGCGATACCCGCCCTCGACCTTGCGCGCGCGCGTTGCAATGCCCTCGAGGTCGCTGCCGGCATTGGGCTCGGTCATGCAGATGGCGCCGATCTTCTCGCCGCGCAGCGCGGGCTTGAGCAGGCGCTCCACGATGTCGGCGTTGCCGAGCAGATGCAGGAACTTGGTGCCCATCAGGGACTGCATCGCGGCGCAGGCCGCCAGGGACATCGAGCCGCGCGCGACCTCCTCCAGCGCGAGGCAGAACTCCGAGAGCTGCATGCCGCTGCCGCCGATGTCCTCCGGGTAGCGCATGCCGAAGAGCCCCATCCCCGCCAGCTCCCCGAAGAGCTGCCGCGGAAAGGCGTGCGCCGCGTCCAGCGCCGCCGCCTGCGGCGCGATGCGTTCGTCGCAAAAGCGCGCAAAGGTGTCGCGCACCTGGCGCTGCTCGGTGCTCAGCTCGAAATCCATCTCAGGAGGCTCCCTGCGCGAGCGTGGCGCGCACCACGTCCTTTTGCACCTTGCCCAGCGCGCTGCGCGGCAGCTGCTCGAGGAAGCGCACCGCGCGCGGGTGCTTGTAGCGCGCGATGCGCCCCTGGAAGAGCGCGAGCGCCTCGGCTTCCGTCATGCAGGCGCCGGGCTTGAGCACCACGGCCGCCACCACTTCCTCGCCCCAGCGCGGCTCGGGCCGTCCCACCACGCAGGCCTCGGCCACTGCCGGGGACTCGAGCAGCACGCCTTCCACTTCGGCCGGGTAGATGTTCTCCCCGCCCGAAATGATCAGGTCCTTCTTGCGCGCGACCACGTGCAGGTGGCCTTCGTCGTCGAAGTGTCCCAGGTCGCCCGAGTGGTACCAGCCGTCGCGGAACGCCTGCTCGCTCTCGCGCGGCGAGTTCCAGTAGCCGGTGGCGACATTCGGCCCGCGCACCAGGATCTCGCCGTCGCGGCCCGCCGGCAGCTCTCGGCCATCGTCGCCCACGATCTTCAACTCGCAATGCAGCGCCGGCGCGCCGGCCGAGCCCGCCTTGCGCAGCGCGTCCGCCGCGCGCACGTAGGCCGCGATCGGGCAGGTCTCGGTCGCGCCGTAGACCTGGATCACCGGCACGCCGCGCTCGCTCGCCTTGCGCACGAACGCCTCGGACACGATGGTCGAGCCGGTGCTGATCGCGCGCAAGCTGGAGAGGTCGGCGCTCTGCCAGCGCGGCAGCGCCATCATCGCCTCGAGCTGCGCGGGCACCAGCACGGTAAGGGTGATGCGCTCGCGCTCGAGCGCGTCGAGGGCCGCCCGCGGCTCGAACCGGGCATGCAGCGTGACCGACGCGCCGGCATGCAGCGCGGGCGTGGTCTGGATGTTCATGCCGCCCACGTGGAAGAGCGGCAGCGTCGTCAGGATGCGGTCGGCGCTCGTGAGATCGTGCATGTGGCTGCTGTTCACGGCGTTCCAGGCGAGCGCGCGCTGCGTGAGCACCACTCCCTTGGGCGCACCCGTGGAGCCGGAGGTATAGCAGAGCAGCAGCGGCGAATGCTCGTCGCCCGCGCGCGGCGCTTCGCCCTTGCCGGCCCGCTCCAGGACCGAGAGCGCGGTCGCCGGAATCGCGCCGGCGATCGCGCGCGCGTGCTCGGCGAAGGCAGGCTCCACGAAGAGCACGCGCGGCGAGCAGTCGGCCAGCACGCGCGCGTGCTCCGGCGGCGCGAGCCGCCAATTGAGCGGCAGGAGCATCGCCCCGAGGCGCGCGCAGGCGAACAGCAGCACCAGCACCGCCGGGTGGTTGACGCCGAGGAAGGCCACGGTATCGCCGCGCTGCACGCCAAGGGCGGCGAGCGCCGTGGCCGCGCTCGAAACGCGCTGCGCGAGCTCGCCGTAGCCGATCTGCGCGCCTTCGAAGCGCATTGCGGGCGCGCGCGGCGCAAAGCGCGCGTGCCGTTCGATCCAGTGCGACAGGTCCACGCCCTGCCCCGCCCTAGCCGCCCGAGACTTCCAGCACCACCGCCATCGCGCTGTCGCCCGCCGCGCAGCCGGTGAACAGGCCCCAGCCGCCGCCGCGCTGCGCCAGCTCCTCGATCAGCTCGATGATCGCGCGCGTGCCCATCGGCGCCTGCGGGTGGCCCCAGACGAGCGAGCAGCCGAAGTTGTTCGCTTTCTCCACCGGGATGCCGGTCGAGCGCGAGAACAGGATGTCGTTCACGGCGAACGGATTGTGCGTCTTGATCGCGTCCATACGCTTGATGTCGAGGCCCGCCTGCGCCAGCGCGTGCATCGCCGCCGGGATCGGCGCCTCGGGCATGTAGGCGAGCGCGGCGCGCGACTGGCCGAAGCCGTGCAGCCTGACGCGGATCTTCGGGTCGCGCGAGAGCTCGCGCGCACGCTCAGGCGTGGCGAGCACGATCGCGGCATTGCCGTCCGCCGGGTGCGTCTGCCCGCCGAAGGTCACGGTGCCGCCCTCCACCACGGGCTTGAGCTTCGCGAGTCCCTCGGCAGTCGAGAAATTGATGCCCTCGTCGCCCGGAATCGTCGCCGCGGTCTTGCGGAAGGCCGGATCCGGGACTTCGAAGGGCAGCGTCATGAAGCGCTTGTGGAACGCGCTGTCGTTCGCCAGCGCGTCGCGGTATTGCGCCTCGCGGCGCAGCACCACCGCATGCTGCTCGGCGGTGCCGATGCCATGCTTGGCGGCGACGTTCTCCGCGGTCTTGATCATGGCGTGCCGCCCGAGCGGGTCGCAGCCGAAGTTGTCCATCACCCAGTCCTCGTGCGCGCCGGTGCCGCCGGGGCCGCGCGGGTTGGGGTAGTAAAGGTGCGGTCCGTTCGACGTGCGGTCGCAGGCGACCGACAAGGACACCTGCGACAGGCCGCTCTCGATCTCCTGCGCGGCGGCGAGCAGCACGCGCGCGCCGGTCGCGCAGGCCTGCATCAGCGTGGGGCCCGCTACCTGCCCGAGGCCCGCGAGCCCCGTGAGCCAGGGCAGGCCGTAGAACGAATGCTTCTGCGGCACGCTGAAGCCGAGCACGCCGTGGTCGAAGGCCTGCGCCGGGATGCCGCGCCGGGCAAGCTCCTTCTTCGTCACATGCGCGGCGAACTCGACCGAGTTCAGGCCGGCAAAGGCGCCCTGCCAGCGCGCGAACGGCGTGCTCCAGTAGCAGCCGTAGGGAATTTCCGCCTTGTAGGCCATCAGCCGCGCTCCGTCTTGTCCAGCAGGATCTGCTTCGCGTTCTCGAGGTGCGCGCGCATCGCCGCCGCCGCGCCTTCGTCGTCGCCCGCCGCGAGCGCGAGCGCCAGGCGCTTGAGTCCCTTGAGCACCAGCGCGCGCACCGGCGCCTCGTCCAGCGTGAAAGCGCGCAGGTAACGCACGTGGTCCGCGTAGAGCTGGATCGCGCGCACCAGGCGCTTGTTCGGCACCAGCGACGTCCAGGCATCGCGGAAGCGGTAGTTCGCGTCCATGAAGGCGGCGCCATCGCTTTTCTCGTGCGCAGCGGCCATGTCCTCGAGCGCCTTGCGCAGCGGCGCGAGGTGCTTCTTCTCGGGGCGGCTCGCCGCCACCAGGCGCAACGCCTCGGGCTCGAGCAGGAACCTCAGCGCGTAGATGTCCTCGATGTCGCCGACGCCCAGCGCCGGGAGGATGAAGCTGCGGCCCTCGGCGACCACCAGGCCGTCGCTCGCCAGGCGCGCAAGGGCTTCGCGCACCGGGGTACGCGACACCCCCAGCTGCGCCGCGAGCGCGGCTTCCTGCAGCGGCTGGCCGGCCGCGATGCGGCCGGCGCGCAGGTACTCGCGCAGCGTGGCGTAGACGCGGTCGCCGAGCGGCTCGGGCCGCTCGAGCGCTTGCAGGCTGGCGATCATCTTGCCTCGTGCCGGATCTGGACGCGCCCGGTTTAGTGGTGTACGGTGCACCGTATACCGGAGACCCCGGAGTGTCAAGCACCCGATGCGCATCGGCATAGATATCGGCGGCACGTTCACCGACTTCGTCCTGCTGGAGGACGCGACCGGCCGCACCCTCACCTACAAGTGCCTGACCACGCCGCGCGATCCCTCCGACGCGATCGAGGAAGGGCTGCGCGCGCTGGAAGCGCAGGTGCCGGGGTGCGCGCGCCGGCTCGAGGAGGTGATCCACGGCACCACGCTGGTGATCAACGCCATCCTCGAGCGCAAGGGCGCGCGCACCGGATTGCTCACCACGCGGGGATTTCGCGACGTGCTGGAGCTCGGTCGCGAGATCCGCTACGCCGCCTACGACCCGTTCGCGCAGATGCCCGAGCCGCTGGTGCCGCGCGAGCGGCGCCTGGAGGTGGACGAGCGCGTGCGCGCGGACGGCAGCGTGCTCGTGCCGCTGGACCTGGCGCAGGCGCGCGGCGCGGTGCAGGCGCTGGGCAAGCTCGGGGTCGAGTCGGTCGCCGTGTGCCTGCTCAACTCCTTCGAGAACCCCGCGCACGAGCGCGCGCTCAAGCAGCTGATCGCGGAGATGCTGCCGGGTGCCTCGGTGTCCATCTCCTACGACGTGCTGCCGCAGATCCGCGAGTACGAGCGCACCAGCACCACCGTCACCAACGCCTACGTCAAGCCGCTGACCGCGCGCTACCTCGGGCAGCTGCGCGAGCGGCTGGCCGCGCTCGGCTTCGGCGGCCGGCTGTTCATCATGCTCTCCTCGGGCGGCATCACCTCGGCGGAGACCGCGGCCGAGTTCCCGGTGCGCATCATCGAGTCGGGCCCGACCGCCGCGGTGATCGCGGGCGAGTACTACAGCCGCCTCTTCGATTGCCCTGAAATGTTCTGCTTCGACATGGGCGGCACCACCGCCAAGTCCTGCCTCATCCAGCACGGCGTGGCGGGCGTGGTGCCGAGCTTCGAGGTCGGGCGCGTGCAGCGCTTCCAGAAAGGCAGCGGCCTCACCATCCAGGTGCCGGTGGTGGACCTGATGGAGATCGGCGCGGGCGGGGGCAGCATCGCGCGACCGAGCCGCATGGGAACGCTGCAGGTGGGCCCGGAGAGCGCCGGCGCCGAGCCCGGGCCGATCTGCTACGGGCGCGGCGGCGTCGAGCCCACGGTGACCGATGCCGACCTTTTGCTCGGTTACCTCGATGCCGAATACTTTCTCGGCGGCACCATGAAACTCGACGCAGCCGCCGCGCGCCGCGGCGTGGAGGAGCGCGTGGCAAAGCCGCTTGGCGTATCCTTTATCGATGCCCTCTGGGGCATCCACGACCTGATCAACGAAACCATGGCCGCCGCCGCCAAGACGCACATCGCCGAGCGCGGCGGCAATCCGCGCCTCGTGACCCTCGCCGCCTTCGGCGGCGCCGGGCCGGTGCACGCCTACGGCCTTGCGCGCAAGCTCGGCGCGCCGCGCCTCATGGTGCCGCCGAATGCCGGCGTGGGCTCGGCGTTGGGCTTTTTCACAGCGCCGCGCGCCTTCGACCTGGTGCGCAGCCACAAGGTGCCCTTTGCCACCGCCGATTTCGCGAAGCTGGAGGCGCTGTTCCGCGAACTCGAGGCCGAGGGCGAACGCACCCTGCGCAAGGCCGGCGCCACGGGGCCGGTGAGCTTCGCGCGCTCGGTGGAGGCGCGCTTCATCGGGCAGGGATCCGAGACGGCGCTGGCGGTGCCGGAGCGCGATTTTGCGAAGCTCGATGCGGCGGCGCTGCGCCGCCGGTTCGACGAGACCTACGAGAAGCTCTACGGGCGCACCTACCCCGAGTCGCCTGTCGAATTCGTCAACTTCTGCGTGCGCGCGAGCCTGCCGGTGAAGCAACTCGAATTGCCGAAGCTCTCGCACAAGGGCAGCGCCGCGCAGGCGCGCAAGGGCGAGCGCCCGGCCTATTGCGGCGTCGCGCGCGATTTCATCCCGCACGCGGTCTACGACCGCTACCGGCTGCCGCCCGGCGCGGAGATCCCCGGGCCTGCGATCTTCGAAGAGCGCGAATCCACGGTGATCGCGGGCGCCGGCTCGCGCTCGCGCGTGGACGAGTTCGGCTTCCTGTGGATCGACCTGCCGAAGGAACCGTCATGAGCACGAAGCTCGATCCGATCACCCTGGAAATCCTCTGGCGCCGCCTGATCTCCATCGTGGACGAGGCGGACGCCGCCGTGGCGCGCACCGCGTTCTCCAGCCTTTTGCGCGACGCGCACGACTACACCTGCATGTTCACCGACTCGCGCGGCCGGGAGCTCGCGCAGGGCACGCTCGCCACGCCCGGCCAGTCCGGCGCCATGGCGCTCGGCATCAAGAAGCTGGTGCAGGGGCTGCCGCCGGGGTCGTTCCGCGACGGCGACGTCTACATCACCAACGACCCCTGGGCGCTCGCCGGGCACCTGAACGACGTCTGCGTGCTCTCGCCGATCTTCCACCGCGGGCGGCTCGCCGCCTTCACCGCCTGCATCCTGCATCACTCGGACATCGGCGGGCGCGTCGCCTCGGACAACCGCGAGGTGTTCGAGGAAGGGCTGTTCATCCCGCTGGTGAAGCTCTACGACGCGGGGCAGCTCAACCAGGGCGTGCTCGACATGATCCGCGCCAACGTGCGCACCCCCGAGCAGGTGAACGGCGACATCCGCTCGCAGATCGCCGCCAACCATGTCTGCGCGGAGCAGATCGTGCGCATGCTGGAGGAATACGGCCTGCCAGACCTCGACGGCCTGGGCGCCGAGATCATCGCGCGCAGCGAGCGCAGCATCCGCGAGGCCATCGCCAAGGTGCCGCCCGGCGTCTATCGTGCCGAGGCCGCCATCGAGCAGGTCGCCGGGCAACCGGAAGTGCGCATCCGCTGCGCGGTGACGATCGCGGGCAGCGACATCACCGTGGACCTCACCGGCTCCTCGCCGCAGGTGGATTGGGGCGGCAACGTCGTCTACAACTTCACCTATGCCTACGTGCACATGGCGGTGAAGAGCGTCTTCGATCCGGAGATTCCGAACAACGACGGCATCGCGGCGCCCATCCGCCTGATCGCGCCCGAGGGCTCGGTGGTCAATTGCCGGCACCCCGCAGCGGTGGCGGCGCGCATGCAGATCGGGCATTTCGTCACCGAGGTGATCTATCGCGCGCTTGCGGAAGCGCTCCCCGAGCGCGTGGTCGCCGCGGGTGGCGGCACGCCGGCGACGATGCAGATGTTCTACGGCCGGCGCGGCGACGGGCGGCCGTTCCACGCGGTGATGATCCGCGGCGGCGGCTTGGGCGCCGGCGCGCGGCGCGACGGTGAAGGCAGCTTCATCTTCCCGGCCAACGGCGCGAACACGCCGGTGGAGATCCTGGAAAGCGATGCGCCGTTGCTGGTGGAACGGCGCGAGCTGCTGCCGGACACCGGCGGCGCGGGCAAGCAGCGCGGCGCGCTGGGCCGCCGCGAGGTGTTCCGCGTGCCCGACGACGAGCAGGCGCCGCAGCCGCCGGTGCTGATGGCGCTGCAATCGGGGCGCTTCCAGCTGCCGCCCGCGGGCCTGTTCGGCGGCAAGCCGGGCGCGCGCGCGCAGTTCCTCGTGAACGGCACGCCCGGCGACCCCTACGGCCTTACCCCGCTCAAGCCCGGCGACACCGTCGTCATGGACGCTGCGGGCGGCGGCGGCTACGGCGATCCGCGGCAGCGCGACCCCGACGCCGTGGCTCGCGACCTCAAGGAAGGCAAAGTGAGCGCCGAGAGCGCGCGGCGCGATTACGGCGCAGCCGCAGCCGTGACGCGGGATTGATCTCGCTCAATTCCGCGGCGATTGCGCGCGGTTCCTTTTCGGCTAGCATGAAATGCCCTGGAAAAGGAGGGATACCCGATGGCTGATACCGTGAAGTACCTGCTCGACGAATCGCGCATGCCCAAGCGCTGGTACAACATCATGGCGGACCTGCCCTCGCCGCCGCCGGCCGTGCTGCATCCGGGCACCAAGCAGCCCGTCGGGCCGGACGACCTCGCGCCGCTCTTTCCGATGGCGCTCATCGGGCAGGAAGTGAGCACCGATCGCGAGATCGACATCCCGGAGCCGGTGCGCGAGATCTACCGGCAATGGCGGCCGTCGCCGCTCTACCGCGCGCGGCGCCTGGAGAAGGCGCTGCAGACGCCGGCGAAGATCTACTACAAGTACGAAGGCGTCTCGCCGGCGGGCAGTCACAAACCCAACACCGCGGTGCCGCAGGCCTTCTACAACAAGGAAGCCGGCGTGAAGAAGATCGCCACCGAAACCGGCGCTGGCCAGTGGGGCTCGTCGCTCGCCTTTGCAGGGGCGCTCTTCGGCATCGAGGTCAAGGTCTTCATGGTGCGGGTGTCCTACAACCAGAAGCCTTATCGCCGCGCCATGATGGAAACCTACGGCGCGAAGTGCATCGCCTCGCCCTCCAGCGAGACCAATTCCGGGCGCGCGATCCTGCAGCAGAACAAGGATCACCCGGGCAGCCTCGGCATCGCGATCTCGGAAGCGGTGGAGGTCGCGGCCACCAATGACGACACCAAATACGCGCTCGGCTCGGTGCTCAACCACGTGCTCATGCACCAGACCGTGGTCGGGCTGGAGGCCATGGAGCAACTGGAAATGGCGGGCGACTACCCCGACATCCTGGTGGGTTGCACGGGCGGCGGCTCGAACTTCGCCGGACTCGCCTTCCCCTTCATCGGCGCGCAGTTGCGCGGCGGCAGGAAGGTGCGCGTCATCGCGGTGGAGCCCGCGGCCTGCCCGAGCCTCACGCGCGGCAAGTACGCCTACGACTTCGGCGACACCGGGCACCTGACGCCGCTCGTCAAGATGCACACGCTCGGCTCGACGTTCACGCCGCCGCCGTTCCACGCGGGCGGCCTGCGCTATCACGGCATGGCGCCACTGGTGTCGCACTGCCAGGAGCTGAAGCTGCTGGAGTCGCGCGCCTACACGCAGACCGAGGTGTTCTCCGCGGGGGTGCAGTTCGCACGCGCCGAAGGCATCATCCCGGCGCCCGAGGCGAACCACGCGGTGAAAGGCGCGATCGACGAGGCATTGCGCTGCAAGACGGAGGGCAAGTCGAAGGTGATACTGTTCAACCTGTGCGGCCACGGCCACTTCGACATGCAGGCCTACACGGACTACTTCTCCGGCAAGCTCACCGACCAGAAGTACGACGAGAAGGAGCTGGCGATGGCGCTCGCCGGCCTGCCGTCGGTGCCCGCCTAGGCGGCGCGCGCCCGTCACGCGAGGCGGCCGCCTGAGGCCGCCTCGCCGAAACCTGGCCGGCGTCGCGGTGCCGGCGCTCGGCCAGGGCACCTGGAACATGGGCGACGACCCCGCGCGCCGGCGCGAGGAGCTCGAGGCGCTGCGGCTCGGCATCGAGCTCGGCCTGACGTTGATCGACACCGCCGAGATGTACGGCGACGGGCGCTCGGAGTCCCTCGTCGGCGAGGCGATCGCCGGGCAGCGCGACGAAGTGTTCCTGGTCAGCAAGGTGCTGCCGCAGAACGCCTCGCGCAAAGGCGTCGCGAAATCGTGCGAGGCGACGCTCAAGCGCCTGCGGACCGACCGGCTGGACCTCTACCTCCTGCACTGGTCGGGCTCGCACCCGCTTGCGGAAACGGTGCGCGGCTTCGAGGACCTGGTTACCGCCGGGAAGATCCGCGCCTGGGGCGTGAGCAACCTCGACCTGGACGAGATGAAACAGCTTGTCGCCCTGCCCGGTGGCAAGGCCTGCGCAACGAACCAGGTGCTCTACAACCTTTCGCGGCGCGGCATCGAGTTCGATCTGCTGCCGTGGTCGCAGAGGCTCGGCATGCCGGTCATGGCGTATTCGCCGGTCGAGCAAGGGCGCATCCTCGGCCACAAGGCGCTGCGGGCGGTGGCACAGCGGCTGGGCGCGACACCGGCGCAAGTCGCGCTCGCCTGGGTGCTGCGCCAGGACGGCGTGGTGGCGATCCCCCAGACGGGCAAAGCCGCGCACGTGCGCGAGAACTGCGCCGCCCTGGACGTTAGGCTCGGCGTGGACGATCTTGCCGAACTGGACCGGGCGTACTCGCCCCCCAGAGGTCCGACACCATTGGAGATGATATGAGGCTCGCAGCTGTGCTTCTCGCATTGGGACTGTCGCTAGATGCCCTCGCCTGCGGCGAGGTCGTCACGGTGCAGACCCATAAGGACACCGCGACGCGCTACGCCCTCACCGTGCCGCAAGGCGCCAAGGGCGCGCTGGTGCTGCTGCCCGGCGGCGGCGGGCACGCGGACCTGGATGCGCGCGGCTGCGCGCAGAAGCTCAAGGGCAACTCGCTCATCCAGTCACAGGGACACTTCCAGCGCGAGGGCTTCGCCACTGCGCTCGTGGACGCCCCGTCGGATCATGCGGGCGACGAGGGACTCGGCGGCTTTCGAGCCACGGCCGCGCACGCCGAGGACCTCGGCAAGGTGATCGCCGACCTGAGGAAACGCGTGCCCGGGCCGGTGTGGCTCGTCGGCACCAGCCGTGGCGCGATCTCCGCCGCGAACGCGGCGGGGCGCCTTCAGGCTGCCGCAGCGCCTGACGGCGTGGTGCTCACCTCCCCCGTCACCGTGGGAACCGCGCGCGGCCGCCTGCCCTGGACCGCGCAAACGGTGTACGACACGCCGCTCGAGGACATCCGCATCCCGGTGCTCCTCGTTGGCCACGCCGCCGATGCCTGCCTGCGCTCGCCGGCGAGCCAGCTCGCCGAGATCGCGCAGCGGCTCAAGGCCGGTCGCGTGCAATCCGTCACGGTCACCGGAGGCCCCGGCAGCCGCCAGACGGGGCTCGCCGCCTGCGAAGGCCGCTCGCCGCACGCCTTCGTGGAGCAGGAGGCGGAGGTCGCCGCCGGCATCGCCCGCTTCGTGCGCGGCGGCAAGTTCTAGGCGCACTTCCTATCGCGGCCGCGCAGGGGCACAATAGCGCCGCAGTTCGACCTAACCCGGGAGAAAAAAGATGGTCAAAACCGCGCTTGCCGTAGTCCTCGCCCTCGCCGTCACGCCAGCCCTCGCCCAGCGCAAGGACTGCAACGAGCTCAAGGACGAGATCGACGCCAAGATCAAGAAGAACGGCGTCAAGGAGTTTTCGCTGACCATCGTCGGCATGGACGACAAGGAAGACGGCAAGGTGGTCGGTACCTGCGACGGCGGCACCAAGAAGATCGTCTACAAGCGCGGGATGTAATCCCGCGCAGGGAAAGCCGCGCGCGGCGCGCGCGGCGCTTCCCCGAGGGCGGCCGCGGCGGGCCGGACGGCTACTTCGCCGCGATCACCATGATCTCGACCAGCGCGTTGGGATCGGCCAGCTTTGCCTCCACGCAAGCCCGCACCGGCAGGTTCTTCGGGTCCACCCAGCGGGTCCACACCTCGTTCATCGGCGCGCGGTTGCGGATGTCGGTGACCCAGATCGTCGCCGACAGCACCTTGGACTTGCTCGAGCCGCACTTGGCGAGCAGCCGGTCGATGTCGGCGAGGATCTCCTCGGTCTGCCCCTTCACGTCCTTCTTCAGGTCCTTGGCGACGACACCCGCCAGGTAGACGGTGTTGCCGTACTCGGCCGCCTGCGACAGGATCGGCCCGGGCTCGTGGCGCGTGATGCTCATCGATACGCTCCTTGGTTTTGGATTAGGACTTGTCTAGGCTCAGGCGCCCCGCGCCCAGCAGCGCGACGTACAGCAGGCCGCCCATGATGGCGAGGTTCTTGCGGAACAGGATGGTCTGCAGCATCACCTGCTCCTGTGGCACCGCCCAGAAGTTGTGGAAGATGACCGTCGCGATGAGGACGAACGCGAAGAGCGCCCACGCAGCCCAGCGCGTCTTCCAGCCCACTACCAGCATGAGCCCGGCGACCAGCTCGAGCGCGATGGACGCGGCCAGCAGTGGCTCGGCCATCGACACGCCCTTGCTCGCCATGTACTTCAGGTTTCCGGCGAAACCGCCCATCTTGTCGATCGCGGTCATGACGAAGATGTAAGCAAGCAGCAGGCGTCCGAGCAGCAGACCCCACGGTTGGAATTGGCTCATCTTGTTCCCTCCGGCCGATTGAGAGCATCGCGATCATACCCGGCCACGCGCTTGTAGCGGTCCGAGATTTCACGCAGTTCGGCCTGGCTGATGACCTCCTCGATGCGCGCGAAGGGCTTGTCCCCCGAGCGCTCGTAGACCTCGCGCAGGATCGCATCCGGCGGATTGCGCCGGTTCTCGAGGACCACGTTGGCGGTGGGGGCAAGACGGCGCGCCTCGTACGCCGCCAGCGCCTGCGTTGTGCCGGCGCGCGCCAGCTCCTCGGCAAGCGCGCGCGCATCCACGATCGCCTGCCCCGCCCCATTGGAGCCGCGCGGATACATCGGGTGCGCGGCATCCCCGAGCAGCGTCACGCGGCCGTGCGTCCAGCTCGCGAGCGGATCCTTGTCCACCATCGGGTACTCGAGCACCAGGTCGGCCGCGCGCAGCATCGCCGGGATGTCCAGCCAGTCGAAATGCCAGTCGGCGACGCGCGCGAAGAAATCCTCCACGCGCGCCGTGCGATTCCAGTCCCATTGCTGGTACTGCGGCGTCTCGATCTCGAACACCCAGTTGACGAGCTGCGTGCCGTCGGCATGCGCGCGGATGGGGTAGATCACCATCTTGCCGGTGGCGAGCCAACCCGCGCGCACCATGGTCGCGCCGCCCAGGTAGGGCTGCCAGCGCGTCACCCCGCGCCACATGTTGACGCCCGAGTAGCGCGGCGGCCCATCCTGCGGAAACAGTTGCCGGCGGATGACGGAATGGATGCCGTCGCCGCCGATCGCCGCGGCGCCGCGCGCGCTCGAACCGTCCTCGAAGCGCAGCGTCACGCCAGTCTCGCCCTGCTCGAAGCCGATGCACTTCCTGCCGAGCTCCGGCGGCCGCGCACCCCCGCGCTCCGCTGCTGCGGCCACGCGCTCCATCAATGCCGCCTGCAGGTCCGCACGGTGAATGGAGAACTGCGGCCAGCCCAGCCCCGCGCGGCGGCCGAGCGGCTCCTGGTAGATGAGCTGCCCGAAGCGGTTGTAGAAACGGGACTCCGCCGTCTCCACCGCGACGCGCGCGAGCGCGCCCTCCAGGCCCAGCTCGGCGAGGATCTTCGTCGCATGCGGCAGCAGGTTCACGCCCACGCCCACCGGCTTGATCTCCGGCGCCGCCTCGAACACGCGGTGCGCGATGCCGCGCCGCGCGAGCTCGAGCGCCAGGGTCAAGCCGCCGATGCCGCCGCCGACGATGAGGATGTCGTTCACCGGGTGAGGATGCCGTTCATTTGCGCGCGTGCCACAGCAGGGCTCCGGCGGCCGCCAGGCCGGCGAGATTGAACGCCAATCCGCCGGCGAGCTTCGCCGCCGGGTAAAGCAGCGCGAGCGCGGCGGCCAGGAACGCCGCCCGCTGCCAGAGCTCGATCCGGTTCATGAAGAAGCCCACCACCGCGATGGTGCCGCACCACAGGCCCAGGCAGTTCGTCGCCAGCGCCCACAGGATCTGCCACCACGCG
>DASTHP010000188.1:0-29450 GCA_035718125.1 Burkholderiales bacterium
AGCCCAGGCGCGCGTGCAGCCTGATCGAGCCTGCGTTGGCGCTGTCGCCGATGACCGCGATCACTTGGCGATAGCCCAGGCCTTCGCAGATGCGCAGCAGCTCGGTGAGGAGCCGCGTGCCGATGCCTTTGCCCACGTGCCCGTCCTTGATGTAGATGGAGTCCTCGAGCGCGAAGCGATACGCCGAGCGCGCGCGGTAGGGCGCGCAGTAACCGTAGCCGAGCACCTCGCCGCGCTCCACGGCAGCCAGGTACGGCAGGCCGCGGGCGGTGACTTCGGCATGGCGGCGCCGCATCTCCTCCACGTCGGGCGGCACCTCCTCGAAGGTGGCGAGCCCCTTCAGCACGTGGTGCGCGTAGATGGCCTGGATCGCAGGAAGCTCGCCCTGCGCGGCGGCGCGGACTTCCACCTCAGCGGGCGTAGCCGGGATCCTCGCGGTCGAGGATGCGCTTCAACGCCGCGAAATGCGCGCCGGCGTATTTCGGCGTGTCGGCGAGGATCATGCGGTAGGTCTCGCGCACCACTTCCGGCCGCACCTTGCGGAACGGCAGCCCGGTGGCGCGCGCGAGCACCTGCAGCCGGCAGGCGCGCTCGAGGTAGTAGAGCAGGTCGTAGGCCTCGGCCACCGTGGGGCCGACGGCGATCACGCCGTGGTTGGCGAGGAACAGCACGCGCTTTGAGCCGAGGACGCGCGCCAGGCGGTCGCCCTCGGCGTCGTCCACCACCAGGCCGTTGTAGGTGTCGTCGTAGGCGATGTCGTCGGCGAAGCGCAGCGCGTTCTGCTCCACCATCTCCAGGCGCCCCGGCTCGGTGAGCGTGAGCGCGGTCGCGTAGGGCATATGGGTGTGCAGCACGCAGGCCGCCTGCGGATTGGCGAGGTGGATGCGCGAATGGATGTAGAACGCCGTCTTCTCCGCCTCGCCCTCGCCTTCAAGGATGCGGCCCTCGGCGTCGAGCGCCAGCAGGTTCGACGCGCTCACCTCGCTCCAGTGCAGGCCGTAGGGATTGAGGAGGAAGCGCTTGCCGTCGGGCAGCATCAGCGTGAAGTGGTTGCACACGCCTTCGTGCAGGTCCATGCGCACCGCGAGGCGGAACGCCGCTGCGAGATCGACGCGCGCCTGCCGGTCGGCGGCGGACAGGACTTCGGGCTTCTCCAGTTTTCCCACGGCGGCGATTATAGGCGCATCCATTTGCGGGCCCAAAGCGCAGCCCATCGCGCCCCGGCCCGGCCCGCGGGCGCCGTCCCGGGCCTGCATCGGGCCGTGACGGGTTGGTGCGATAGCGTACCGACCGGTTTCGGGCAACGACACAAGCTGTTTGCATGAGGATCGTGCTGCGCATTGCGACCAGGGAACTGCAGCGGCTGTTCTGCTTGGCGCGCGGCGCACTGGCCCTGTTCGGGCTTGCCGCAGTCCTCGCCGTCGCGCTGCCCCTGCCGGAGGAGACGCTGGAGGTGCAGGCAGCGGTCGCCACCCTGGTCAGGGGAGGGTCGGCGGTCGCCCCGTCGGCCAGTGGAACCATCATCGCCGCTGCGCCCAAGCCGGATCTGTCGGCACAGGAGCGCGAGGAGCGCGCCGTGGCGGACTACATCGCGAAACGCTACCGCGTGGCGGACTCGGCCAGCACCGCCTTCGTGTCGAACGCTTATCGCTCGGGCATGGAGCACTCCCTCGACCCGCTGCTGATCCTGGCGGTCATGGCGATCGAGTCGCGCTACAACCCGGTGGCCGAGAGCTCGATGGGCGCCATGGGACTGATGCAGATCATCCCCAAGTGGCACCAGGACAAGCTGCTGGAACACGGCGGCGAGTACGCCCTGCTCGATCCCGAGGTCAACATCCAGGTCGGCGCACAGATCCTGCGCGAGTACCTGGGGCGCGCCGGCGAGATGGAAGCCGCTCTGCAGATGTACAACGGTGCACTGGATGAGCCCACCGCGCGCTACGCGGGCAAGGTGCTGGCAGAGAAGGCGCGCCTGCAGCAGTTTCTCGCGGCAGCGCTCGGCGCGATCTGAGCAGGCGGCGGCAGGCGTTGGTTCTGCAGCGTACAGACCCTGCGCGGGCGAGAGCGCAAGCTCCGCCCCATGCAGGCTCTGATTCCGTGCGTCAGGCTCTCCCTGGCAGCGCTGCTGGTCGGGCTGGCAGCCGGCTGCGGCGGCGGCGGATCCGACGCGAGCGCCGTACCGGCCGAGTCGTGTTCGATCGCCCAGCTCGAGTCGCAGATGGATACGACGCTTGCCCAGGCCGTGTCGGAGGTGGATTTTTCCTACGCGGTGCAACGGCAGGATGGCCGCCAGTACAGCTTCAACCGCGGAAGCTCCACCCTGCAGACGTCCTATCAGTCCGCGTCCACCTCGAAGCTGGTTTCGGCGGTGATCATCCTGCGCCTCGTGGAACAGGGCTACCTGAGCCTCGACGCGCGGCCGCACGACCACATCGCGGGCTGGCCGATCGGCAGCGGTGACTCGCTGTTCCCAATGACCCTGGCGCAGCTGCTCAGCTTCACCTCCGGCCTGGGCGTCCAGCCGGAAGTCGAGCCGGCCTGCCTGAACGACCCGGATTCCAACCTGAACACCTGCGTCATCACCATCGCCAATACCTACGCCGGCAACGGCATCATCCCGGGGTCCCAGTTCCTCTACGCCAGCACGCACATGCACGTTGCAGGCCTGATGGCGGTCGCAGCGCGCGGCGCGGCGAGCTGGCAGGAAGTGTTCGCGGAGTTCCAGTCGCAAACCGGACTGTTCCCGGCCTCGAGCTTCGATCTGCCGTCAGTGGCCAATCCGCGCATCGCCGGCGGCATGCGCCTCACCGGCGCGGACTACATGGCGTTCCTCAAGGCGCTCAGGGACGGCCTGCTCCTGAACGCCGCCTCAATGAGCCAGTTGCTGACCGACCACACGGCGTCCGCCACCACCATCTACTCGCCGATGCTCTCGGGCATCGGGGGCGGCGCGGGCCTCGGCGAGGATTGGCATTACGGCTTCGGCCTGTGGCACGAATGCCAGAGCGCAACGTTCAACTGCGTGCCGGGAACCAGGGTGTCGAGCCCCGGTGCCCTGGGCTCCTACCCGTTCTGGGACCGCAGCAAGGGCTACACGGGAATCGTCGTGCGCGAGGGTGTGTTCGGTACGCTGGTCAGCGGAATCGCGATCGAGCGATCGGTTCGCTCCAGCATGGAGTCCTGGGCGGCTTGCTGAGGCGCATGCGCCTCGCGCGCGGCCAGGAAGGCCCGGGCCGGGGTGCCGTCTCCTGCTGCCGGACGGCGTAAAGCTCCCCGGACGGGCTGCGCTACGGACTGCGGGTCAGGACTTGCCGAACCGCGTGTTCGCCTCGGTCATGCAGCTGGCCTTGGCGTCGCCCGCGAAAGCATCGCACTTCTCCTTCGCCACCTTGTAGTCGGCATCGCGCTTCTGCGCGGCGGCTTCCTTGCTCGCGTCGGCCGGTGTTTCCTTCGTCATCGTCTTCGAGTCGGCCGGGGCCTGCTTCGGCTGCACCTGCGCCATCGAGCCGGCGCTGAACGCAAGGCCGATCGCCAGGGCGATCGCACTGATGCTGAGATTTTTCATCGACTTTCCTTTAGTTGTAATGGTGGTTGTGGGTGTGCTGCTGGTGCATGCGGCAGCGATGCCTTGCCGGGGCCGGGCTGCGCCCTGGCGCGCCATCGCGGCGCGCGGTCCATCTACTTTTGCCGGTCCTGCCAGGCGTCGAGCTGCTTATCCGCCTCGTCCTTCGAGACGCCATACGATTCCTGGATCTTGCCGGAGAGCTGCTCGCGCTTGCCGGCGATCACGTCGAGCTGATCGTCGGTGAGCTTGCCCCACTGCTGCTTGACGTTGCCCTTGAACTGCTTCCAGTTGCCTTCAATGCGATCCCAGTTCATTGCGGGTTCCTCATGTTGGATTGACTCGAAACCGGCCCGGGCAGGCACCGGCAGTGCGATACGGCGGCAGCGTCCGTGTCCGGCGTGCCCTTCGCATCGGCCATGCTCGCCCGGGCGCGCCCTGCGGTCTGTGTGCTGGCGCGCATGGCAGAACGAACTGGTACGCTAGCCCGCATGAGCGACTGGCAGGGCGAGATTCTCGTGGTGGACGACGACGCGGGGAATCTGCTTGCCCTGGAAGCGTTGCTGGAACCATTGGGGCAGGTCGTGCTGCGCGCGCGCTCGGGCGCGGCGGCGCTGCGCCTGCTGCTCGATCACGACCCCGCGGTGATCGTGCTCGACGTGCGCATGCCGCGCATGGACGGCTTCGAAACCGCGCAGCGGATCCGCGCCCGCGCGCGCTCGCGGCACATCCCGATCATCTTCCTCACCGGCGTGTCCACGGAGACGGCAGCGGCGTTTCGCGGCTACGAAGTCGGCGCGGTGGATTACCTGATGAAGCCCGCGGTGCCGGAGGTGCTGCGCTCCAAGGTGTCCGTGTTCGTCGAGCTGCAGCGCAAGAACGCGGCGCTCGCCCGCGAGATCGGCGAGCGGCGGCTCGCCGAGCAGCGGCTGCGGGAGTCGCAGGCGCAGCTGCGCGCGCTCGCGGCGCGCCTGATCTCCATCCGCGAGGAGGAGCGCGCGCGCATCGCGCGCGAGATCCACGATGAGCTGGGGCAGGTCCTGACCGGCCTGAAGATGGACGTCGCCTGGCTGCGCAAGCGCCTCGGCAGGGACCAGGCGCCGCTGCTCGACAAGACCGAGACCATGCGCCGCCTGATCGATGCCACGATGCAGGTGGTGCGCAGGATCGCCACCGGCATGCGGCCGGAGATTCTCGACGACCTGGGCCTGGTGGCGGCGATCGGCTGGCAGGCGAAGGAATTCCAGAAGCGCATGGGCATCCGTTGCCGGGTCGAGCTGCCGGCGTCGCGCCGCGATCTGGGCAGCGAGCTGTCGACGGCGGTGTTCCGCATCTTCCAGGAGATCCTCACCAACATCGCGCGCCACGCCAGGGCCAGCAGCGTCGGCGTGCGGCTGCACATCTCGGCGAAGCGCCTCACGCTGGAAGTCGTCGACGACGGCAGCGGCATTGCCGAGGCCGCGGTGCACGCGCGCGAATCCCTCGGGCTGCTGGGCATGCAGGAACGGGCGCAGCAGCTCGGCGGCGAGGTCAGCATCCTTGGCCGGCGCGGCCGCGGCACCAGCGTGGCGCTTTCCATTCCGCTGCCGGTTGCGCCGCCGCACTAGGCAGGCGTTTCACCCGCGCCTGCCGCGCACTGTTCGACAGCGTACAGATGGGCCGCGGCCTACAGTGCACTCTGCAGCCTACTAAGGGGTAAGAGACATGGCGGGCTCGGTATTGGTGGTGGAGAACGAGGAACCGGTGAGGCAGCTGCTTGCCGGCAATCTGCAGAGCGCGGGTTACCAGGTGCATTGCGCGGGCGATGTCGCCCAGGCCGAAACGATGATGCGTACGGTCCGCCCGGACCTGGTGGTGCTCAACTGGATCCTGCCGGGAATTCCCGGGTTGCCGTTCGCCCGGCACCTGCGCGGCGACCGGCGCACCAAGGACATCTCGATCGTGCTGATCAGCGACCGCGCAGCCGAACAGGACAAGGTCGCCGCGCTGGAGGGCGGGGCGGACGACTACGTCACCAAGCCGTATTCCTGCAGGGAGCTGCTGGCGCGCATCAAGGCGGTGATGCGCCGGCGCGCGCCCCAGCTCGCCGACAGCGTGATCGAGAGCGGCGGGCTGCAGCTGGATCCGGCGGCGCGGCGCGTCAGCGCCGGCAATCGCGAGATCGAGCTGTGGACCACCGAGTTCCGGCTGCTGCATTTCTTCATGACGCATCCGGGGCGCATCTTCAGCCGCGCCACGCTGCTCGACGAGGTCTGGGGCCACGACGCCTGCGTCGAGGAGCGCACCGTCGACGTCCACATCCGCCGCCTGCGCCAGGGGCTGGCGCCCGCCGGCTGCGACGTGCCGATCGAGACTGTGCGCGGCCTCGGCTACCGCTTCCGGGCCGAGCCCTGCTGATCAGTAGGCGTTCTGCTTTCGCAGCACCACGACCACGGTCATGAGCACGATCTTGAGGTCGAGCAGCGGCGACCAGTTGCGCAGGTAGGCCAGGTCGTACTCGACGCGCGCGCGCATCTTCTCGAGCGTATCCGTCTCGCCGCGCAGCCCGTTGACCTGCGCCAGGCCGGTGATGCCGGGCCGCACCTTGTGCCGCACCATGTAGCTGGGGATCAGCTTGCGGTACATCTCGTTGTGGGCGACGGCGTGCGGCCTGGGTCCGACCACGCTCATGCGGCCCTGCAGGACATTGACGAACTGCGGCAGCTCGTCGAGCGAGTACTTGCGCAGCACGGCGCCCAGCGGCGTCACGCGCGGGTCGCCGCGCGTGGCCTGCGTCACCACGCCGCCGTCCTCCAGCGCGGACATGGAGCGGAACTTGTAGACGAAGATCTCCCTGCCGTCCAGCCCGTAGCGGCGCTGCTTGAACAGCACCGGCCCGGGCGAACTGTGCTTCACCGCGAGCGCGATGGCCAGCATCAGCGGCGCGATCAGGACCAGGATCGCCGAGGCGAGGACGATGTCGATCGCGCGCTTGAGCAGCCCGTCCATCCCGTAGAAGGGCGACTCGCACACCGCGAGCACCGGCAAGCCGCCGATGGTCTGCACGCGCGCCTGGATCAGGTCGCACAGGAAGATGTCCGGCGCGAAGTAGATGGAGGCCGTGGTGTCGTGCAGCGCCTCCAGCAGCGCAAGGATGCGCGGCTGCGCGGTCATGGGCAGGGTGATGTAGATCATGTCGATGTGCTGCGCACGCACGTATTCCGCCAGCTGCCCGAGGTTGCCGAGGTTGCGCCGCGCGCCCGCATCGCCGTCCCGCGGCGTGGCGCGGTCATCGAAGTAGCCGGCAAAGCGGATGCCGGTCAATGGACGATCGCGCAGATGCGCGCCCAGATCGCGGCCCAGCCCGTTCGCGCCGACGATGACCGCGGTTCTCTGCAGGCCTTCGGCAGCCAGCAGTCTGGGCAGCAGCACGGGCACCAGCCGGTGGGCGGCGAACAGGGCGAGCGGCGTCGCGACCACCCAGGCGAGGATGGCGCGGGCATCGAAGTTCGCCAGCGTTCCCGAGGCCCAGCCGAGCAGGAGCAGCAGCGCGACCATCGCCAGCCATTCGCTGGCGATGCCCAGGGCCAGCTCGAGGGCTTTCTCCGTATCGCGCGCGAGATTGCCCGGGAAGGTTATCGAGAACACGAGCAGCGCAAGGATCAGATGGGACCCGCCGAAGCGCCCGTCGAACCACAGGGCGCAGGCCACCAGCGAGACGACCGCCACTGCCGGGTCGACCGCGGCCCGCAGCAATGCCGCCGGACTGGGCTGACTCGGCAGCAAGCGCGGATGCGTGTGTGGGTACGGGAGCAAGGTCATGAATGCAGTGCGCGAGCGCTGGATTGCCGGAGCCCAGACTAGCGCAGGCCGGGCACGGCGATGACGCGGGCTCGTGCACCTGGCGATAGCTCCATCGGACTAGCGCCGCGACGCGCCATGCCGCCTCGCGGGCCGACGGCCTTTTGGTGCGACAGCGTACATACCGCCGCCGGCGCACAGGCTACGCTGCGTTCCAGGGTGTCAGGCCGCTTGTTGGTTTCGTGACTGCCTACCATTGACAGGATCGCCGTGCTACTCAGCCAAGCGCAGACGCCGCATCGCCAGAAGCTCCTGCCGCCCGCATTCGCGGATGGGGTCGTGGACTACGCGAGCCCCGCCGGGGAGACCATCGCCGCCAACGGCAATCCGCAAGCGCTGAGCGACCTCGACGTCGAAATCCTGATGCTCAATCTGGACGCCTCCCTCAGGGTGTACGAGCGCGAGCATTTCTTCAGCTGGACACAGGGCGTGCTGCAGAGCCTGATCAAGCATGAAGTCCTGGTCTGCGCCTTGCACAGCGGCGAACCGCCGACGCTGCGCGCCGACAGCTTCTCGATGGTTGCGGCGGAGCAGGCGCACTTCGGCGAGCTGTTCGTGCGCGACGCGTCGGTCGCGCTGGGCCTGATCAAGAGCTGGGAAGACCGCGGGTTCCGGCCGCTGATCTGCGATGCCACCGACGCGCCGTTCTCGCGCGGCCTGTTCGCGCAGGAACTCGGGCGCGTGAGCGCCACGCAGATCCTGGCGCACGGCACGCACGACGCGCAGGGACGCACGCGCGGCTTCTACGCGTTCGTCTGCGCTCCGGGAACGCTCGGCCCGCGGCACGCCTACCTGGCGCGCCTGGTGACGCCTTCCCTGCACGCCGCCTGGGTGCGCACCGAGGTCAACGGCCGCGCCAAGGGCAACGACCCGGTGCCACGCGAGCAAGCCGGAAGGATCACCACGCGCGAGGAAGAGATCCTGCGCTGGGTCGCGCTCGGCAAGAGCAACTTCGAGATCGGCGCCATCCTCGGCATCAGCCCTCTGACCGTGAAGAACCATGTGCAGAAGATTCTGCGCAAGCTGAATGTCGTCAACCGCGCCCAGGCCGTCGGCAAGGCCTCGGAACTGCGCATGCTCAGGAACTGACCGCGGATGCGCGGCGCCCAACCGTGAACCGGATCGCTGCCTGCAGTTTGTCACTGCTGCTCGCCGCGTCGCTGCACGCCCTGCCGGCCCAGGCCGCGACGCTCGGCGGCGGCATTGCGGGCGGCTCCTGCGGACCCGGCATCGACCTGGTCAAGGCCGGCGCCACGACCGACCTCAAGGCGACCGATTTCAATCCTGTGCTGGCCTCTGCCAACGGTACGGCCGCGGGGCCGGAGGGCGCAGAGCGCCGCGACCCGCCGGGCGCCGTGGTACAGCAAGCACAATGGATACGGCGTACCGACAATGCGGTCGCCGAACCCGGCATCGGGGTACTGCTGGTCGCGGGGCTTCTCGGCATGTGGGCCGTGGCCAGGCGACGCAATCTTTCGTCCTGAGCGTTTCCCGTTCCGCGGCATTGATCCGGTCCTCGGCGCTCCGGCGCACACGCCGGCGCCCGCTTGGCGTTCCGGGCGGAGCAGGCTCGGCCCCCGTAGTCCGACCGGACCAACGCCGACGTTTCCTGCACAACGTTGCGCGCCTAAGCTGCAAGGCAGCGAGGTCCGCCATGCAGAACATGCCGAAAGTCCGCTTCACGCCACTCCACGCAGCGCGCCAGCTGCTGTGGATCCTGTTTGCCGCGCTGCTCACCGCGACGCCGGCGCTTTCCCAGACGCGCGATCCCGCCCGCTCGAACGAAGCGCTCGGCGCGGGCGACGGCGTGCGCGTCACGGTGTTCCAGAATCCGGACCTGACGACCGACGCCCGCATCTCCCCCAGGGGCACCATCGTGTTCCCGCTGGTCGGCGAGATCGAGCTGGGTGGATTGACGCCGGCGCAGGCGGGCAACCGCATCGCCGAGCAGCTGCGCCGTGGCGGCTTCATGGTCAGGCCGCAGGTCGCCGTCTCCATCCTCCAAGTGCGCAGCAGGCAGGTGCACGTGCTCGGGCAGCTGCAGCGTCCCGGCAGCTACGTGCTGGAGGACACGGGCGCACGCCTCACCGACATCCTGACGCTGGCGGGCGGCATCAATGCCACCGGCGCCGACACGGTGACGGTGCTGACGCACCGCGAGGGCAAGGCGCAAACCTGGGCCATCAACCTGCCGGCGATCTTCCGCGGCGGCAGCGGCGCGAACAACATCCAGATCGAGAACGGCGACACCATCTTCGTCGAGCGTGCGCCGGTGTTCTACATCTACGGCGAGGTGCAGCGCGCCGGCGCCTATCGGCTGGAGCCGAACATGGTCGTGATGCAGGCGCTCGCCCTTGGCGGCGGGCTCACGCAGCGCGCCACCGAACGCGGCATCGGCATTCACCGGCGCTTGCCCGACGGCAAGTTCACGAAACACGAGGCGAGGCTCACGGATCCGGTTCAGGCGGAGGACATCGTCTTCGTCCGCGAGAGCCTGTTCTAGCCGGCGCCCATCGTGAACCTGCAGCAGTTCCTGCGCGCGCTGCGCGCACGCTTCGGAGTGTTCATGCTGGTCCTGGGCGCCACCATGCTCGCCGCCGCGGTCGCGAGCCTGATGCTGGCCAAGACCTACAAGGCGACGGTGACGCTGCTGATGGACGCCCGCAACGAGCAATCGCTGAGCGGCGCGCAGCGCCCGCTCATCCTCCCCCTGGAGAGGCTGGCTTTCCTCGAGACGCAGAAGGACATCCTCACCAGCAAGAAGGTGGCGCGCAAGGTGGTGCAGGACCTGAAGCTGGCCGAGGAGCCGGCGGTGCGCATGATCCTGGGAGACGAGCCGGCCGGCGCGGCGCCGATCGAGGATCGCGCGGTCGACGCGGTGCTGAAGAAGCTGAAGGTCGAGACCTCGCAGAGCAACGTCATCCGGGTGAGCTACGCGTCGCCCGATGCGGCGGCCGCGGCGCAGATTGCCAATGCCTTCGCCGGCGCCTATATCGACACGCTGCTGCAGCTGCACGTGGAGCCGGCCCGCGAAGCGACGGCGTGGTTCGAGGAGCAGCTCAAGCGCCTGCGCGCCAGCCTCGAGGAGGCGCAGGCGCGGCTCACCGAGAACTACCAGCAGCGCGAGATCGTCGCGGCCGACGAGCGCCTGGATGTCGAGAACAGCCGGCTGCAGGCGCTGTCGGACGAAACGGTCAGGGCGCAGGAGCGCAGCTTCCAGTGGGACAGCCGC
Source organism: Burkholderiales bacterium (assembly GCA_035718125.1). Classification (GTDB taxonomy): domain Bacteria; phylum Pseudomonadota; class Gammaproteobacteria; order Burkholderiales; family SG8-39; genus JAABQT01. The sequence goes on from DASTHP010000188.1 coordinate 10,638, forward strand.
GAGCAGCAGGCGCGCAACGCGGTGCGCCGGGGCGCGTCGCCCGAGCGGCTGCCGGACGTGCTCGACAACTCGTTCATCCAGCGGCTCAAGGGCGACCTGCTGCTCGGCGAGGCGCGGCTGAAGCAGCTGGCGACCCAGTACGGGCAGAATCACCCGCATTACCAGCGGCAGGTGTCCGAGAACCAGAGCCTGCGCGAGAAGCTCGACGCCGAGATGGCGAAAGTGGTGGCCAGCGTCGGCAGCTCGGCGCGCCAGAGCCGCGACCGCGAGGCGGCGCTGGCGCAGGCGACGGAGGCGCAGAGGAAGCGCATGCTCGGCCTCAAGCAGGGCCGCAACGAGCTCACGGTGCTCAGGCGCAACGTGGAATCGGCGGAACGCGCCTACGACACTGCCTTGCAGCGCTCGGTCGCGAGCCAGGTGGACAGCCGCGTCAACCAGACCAGCGTCACGGTGCTCAGCCCTGCCGTCGTGCCGGGCAGGCCCGCCAGCCCGCGCATGGACCTGAACCTTGCCTTGGCCGCCGCGGTCGGCGTCATGCTCGGCATCGGCATCGTCCTGCTGCTGGAGATGACGGACCGGCGCGTGCGTTCGCAGGACGACCTCGAGAACGCCTGGGATGTGCCGTTGCTCGGTGAGCTCAAGCCCTGGAAGCCCGCCCGCCGGCTCCTCGGCCAGTCGACGAAGGAACCCCGTGCATTGCCCAATCCAGGCTGAAGGCGACCGATGAGCAACTCCGACAACGTCCTGCCCATCGAGGGCTTCGGCCGCCTGGTGGCGCGCCAGGACGGCAGGCTCGGCAACATCCTGCTCGCGGACGGCAAGATCAGCGCACGCGACATCGAGCCGATACTCGAGATCCAGCGTGCCCGCGGCATCCGCTTCGGCGAGGCGGCGCTGCGCCTGCGGCTCATCACCCGGGACGATCTGCGCGACGCCATTGCCAGGCAGTACGGGCTGCTGCACCTGCTGCCGGGCAGCGGCAGCATCAGCCGCGAGCTGGTCGCCGCCTACGAGCCGTTTCATCCGCGCGCCGAGGAATTGCGCGCCCTGCGCACGCAGCTGCTGATCCGCTGGGCCAACGCCAGGGTGCGGCACCGCATGCTGGCCATCGTCAGCCCGGGCGCCGGCGAAGGGCGCAGCTATGTCGCCGCCAATCTCGCCGTCGTGTTCTCCCAGCTCGGCCAGCGCACGATCCTGATCGACGCCGACCTGCGCAACCCGCGGCAGCACCGCATCTTCGACGTTCCCGACCGCGTCGGCCTGTCGTCGGTCCTTTCGGGCCGCGCCGACCGCAGCGCGGTGGTGCCGCTGCCCCAGTTCGGCACGCTGTCGCTGCTGCCGGCGGGCGCCTGTCCGCCCAACCCGCAGGAACTGCTGCTGCGGCCGGTGCTGACCACGCTGCTGGACGAGCTGCGCGAGGAGTTCGACGTCGTGCTGTTCGACACGCCGCCGGCCAGCCTTTACGCCGACGCGCAGAGCCTGGCGTTCCGCGCCGGCAGCGCCATCGTGCTGGCGCGCAAGGACCACACCGGCATCGCCGCGACCGCCAGCACCATCCGCGTGCTGAGCGATACCGGTACCAGCGTGGTCGGCACGGTGTTCAACTCCATCTGACCGGATCCGGCTGAGCGCAATGGCCGCCGCCCAGGCGCGACAGGCATTCACCGGGCTGGCGGGCATCGCCCTGCTTGGCGTGCTCTGGGGCGTGGTCGTCGCGGTGGCGGGCGTGAACGCCCTGATCCTGTGCGTGTCGCTGATCGGCTGCGCGTTCATCCTGTACGACTTCCGCATCGGCGTCATGTTGCTGATCCTGATGATGCCGCTCGCGACCAGCCCGCTGATGCCGCGCGCCATGCTCGGCATCACGGGCCTCAATCCGCTGAACCTGCTGCTCCTCGGCACGCTCGGCGCCTGCCTGCTGCACGGGCTGTCCGACGGCAGCCTGCGCGGCTTCCTGCCGCGGCCGCTGCTCTGGCTGTATGTCGCGCCGATCCTGGCGGCCGGGGCGCTCGGCGCGCAGCACGTCGGCGAGATCGTGCCCGCGTTCCATGCCTACGGCCTGCTCGAGTTCCAGGACGTTGCCGGCTACGCGCGCGACCTGGTGGCGAAGCCCCTGTCGATGGTGGTCTTCGCGCTGCTGGTCGGCGCGGCCGTGGCGAAATCGGCGCAGCCGGAGAAGCTCCTGCTGCCGATGGTGGTCTCGATCTGGGTGGCCGGCCTGAGCGTTCTCGCATTCGTCGCGCAGTCGGGGCTCGGCCTGCACCAGCTCGCGAGCAGCGATGCGCGCGAGTTCCTGTCGACGCTGGGCATGCACGCCAACGATCAGGGCCGGCTGTATGCGTTCGCCTACGCCTTGCTGCTGTTCACCTGGGCCGAAGCGAAGGAGCCCGGATTGCGGGTCGCGCTCCTGGCTACGATGGCGCTGGTCGCCACGGCGCTGTTGCTGACCTTCTCGCGCGGCGCATTCGCCGCCTTCATCCTGGTCAACGTGCTGTTCCTGCTCTGGCGCCGCAGCGTGAAGACCCTGGTGCTGTTCGGGCTCGCGGCCTCGCTCGCGCTGTTCGCGCTTCCCGCCGCGGTCTACGAGCGCCTGTCCAGCGGCGAGGGCGCAGGATTCGACGCCATCAGCGCCGGCCGCATCGACTGGCTCTGGCTGCCGCTGCTGCCCGAGGTCCTGCGCAGCCCGGTCTACGGCAGCGGCCTGGGCTCGATCCTGTGGTCGGAGCCGATGCGCGTGGGCGGCGGGGCGAACGTGCTGCTCACCACGCACCCGCACAACGCCTACCTGCAGGCGCTTCTGGACATGGGTGCGCTCGGCCTGCTCCTGCTGTGCGCCTATTTCGCGCACGTCTGCAGGCAATTCTGGAAGCTGGGCGCCGATCCTGCCGTGGACCCCGCCCTGCGCGGGTTCTTCCAGGGCGCGGCGGCCGGATTGCTCGGCTTCCTCGCCTCCAGCATCACCGACGGCAGCCTGCTGCCGCGTCCCGAGCAGGCTTTGCTGTGGCTGGCGATCGGCATGATGTACGGTCAACGCAGCAAGCGGTTGGTGCCGTGACGCTTGCGGGCGCCGCATGGGTGGCGGATGACGGCGCCGGCCCCGAGCACGCGGTGCCCGCTGCGCCGCGGCTCGGTCAGCGCGCCCTGCTGCTCGGCGCCGCCAACGCATTCGACGTGGCCTTGCAGTTCCTGCTGCCGGTGGTGCTGGTGCGATGCCTGGACGCCGAGGCCTTCGGCGAGTACCGGCTGCTGTGGCTGGTGGCGGGGACGGTCCTCGGCGTCGCCACGCTGGCGATGCCGCAAAGCCTGTATTACTACCTGCCGCGCTCGGACGCCACCGCCAAGCGCCTGTATGTCAACCAGACGCTCGCCTTCCTCGCCATCGCCGGGCTGGCGGCGGCATGGGCGGTCAGTTCCTGGAACCCGCTGCTGCCCGAGAAGCTGCGTCTCCTGGCGCGGCACGAGCTCATCCTGCCGGCGTTCATCGTGCTCTGGGTCGTGGCCTCGCTGCTGGACATGCTGCCCACGGCGGAGGAGCGCGTGCGCTGGCAGGCGCAGGCGACCGTCGGCCTCGCCGTGCTGCGTGCCGTATCGCTGTCCCTGGCTGCCGTGCTGACGCGCGAGCTGGGCCCCGTGCTCGTGGTGCTGCTCGCCTTCGTGGCAATCAAGGTGTTGCTGCTGCTGGTGTACGTGGCCCGCCACCACGGCCTGCGCGGACCGGTCCTGCGCCCGGGGGCGTTCGCGGATCAGCTGCGCTACGCGGCGCCGTTCGGGGCGGCGGGGGCCCTCTATATCCTGCGCACCCAGTCGGATCAATGGGTGGCCGCAGCGCTGTTTCCGCTGGGCTTGTTCGCAGCGTTCTCCATTGCCGCGGTGCTCGGGCCGCTGATGAACCTGTTTCGCCAGTCGGTCAACTACGCCTTCCTGCCCGTGATGAGCCGCCGGCATGCCGTCGGCGACATCGCCGGCATGCTCGCGCTCAACAGCCGCGGCAACATCATGGTCGGCGCGCTCGTGTTCCCGCTGTTCGCCCTCGCCTTCGTGCTGGCGGAGGACCTGGTCACGCTGGTCTACACCGCCGCCTACCTGGATGCCGCCCCCGTGATCCGCGTCTGCATCGTCGGCATCGCCGCCCTCGCCATCGAGCTCTCGAGCGTGACGCTGCTGCTGCGGCAGTCGGTGTTCGTGATGCTGGTCAACATCATGGCGCTGGTCCTCGCCGTATCGCTCAACTGGTATGCGGCGCTGAACATCGGACTTGCGGGAGCGGCGCTGGGCACCGTGGCGGTGATCTACCTCGATCGCCTCGTCACCCTGTGGCGCATCGCGCGCATCGCCGGAATCCCGATCCGGCGGCTGCAGGACTGGACCACCCTCGCCCTGCTGCTCGCGTTCGCCATGCTGTCTGCGCTGCTCGCGTGGGCCACGATCGCCGGCGTGTTCGCCGCCAGCGGGCCGCTGGTGCGCTTGCTCGTCGGCGCGGCGGTCATGGCGGCGGCCTACGCCGCGCTCGTCGCGGGTTCGCATACGGGCCGGGACACGCTCGCCGCCCTGCGCGGCCGGCCGCACGGGACCTGAGGCGACGCCATGGCGCGCCTGCTGTTCGTCACCGGCTCGCTGTGCCACGGCGGCGCCGAGCGCCACGCCGTCACGCTCATGAACCGCCTGGCGGAGCGCCGGCACGAGTGCCACGCGGTCTATGTCAAGAGCGGGGCGGACCAGCTGCCGCGCATCCGCCTGCGCGGCAGCGGCACCGTGCTCTGCCTCGAGGCGGCGCGCTACCTGGATTGGGCGGCATTGCGGCGCTTTGCCGCCCACCTCGAGCGCATCGAGCCTGCCGTGATCGTGGCGGCGAATCCCTACGCGCTGATGTATGCCACGCTGGCAATGCGCCTGGCGCACCGGCGCGTGCCCACGATCGTCACTTTCCATTCGACCCGGCTGCTCGGGTGGAAGGAGCAGCTGCAGATGGCCGCGTACCGCCTGCTGTTCTGGGCCGCGGACTGCACGGTCTTCGTCTGCCAGCGCCAACTGGGGTACTGGCGGCATCGCGGCGTGCTCTCCCGGCGCAGCGAGGTAATCCACAACGGCGTGGACACGGATGCGTTCAGCAGCGCGCGCGATGCCGGTGCGGGCGGCCGGATGCGCGCCGCGCTCGGCTTTCGCGACGTCGACTACGTGATCGGCCTGGCAGCGGTGCTGCGCCCGGAGAAGAATCCCCTGCAGCTGGTGGATGCAATCGCGCTGCTGCGCGCCCGTGGGATTCCCGCCAAGGCGCTGATCGTGGGCGACGGCCCCCTGCGTGCCGCGGTACTGGACCGCGCCTGCGAGCGCATGGTCGCAAGCGACATCGTCATCTCGGGTTTCCAGCAGGACGTCCGGCCGCACATCGCCGCCTGCGACGTCATGGCCCTGTGCAGCCTCACCGAGGCCTTTTCCCTGGCGGCGCTCGAAGCGATGGCGATGGGCAAGCCGGTGGTGCACGCCAACGTCGGCGGCGCCGCCGAGATGATCTCGGAAGGCCACAACGGCGCCCTGTTTCCGGTCGGCGATACCGGGGCCTTCGCCGCCGCCCTCGCGACGCTTGCGGACCGCAGCGCCTGCAGGCGCATGGGCGGGAACGCCCGCCGGGTGGTGCAAGCGCTGTTTTCGGAGGGCGCCATGGTGGACCGCTACGAACGGCTGCTCCTGGAGCTCGCCGGCAAGCGGCTGCGGCCGAAAGAGGAACTGGCGCACTGAGGGTCCATACGGACCATGAGGCGCTGGCAAGGGCTACACGGCGCTGCCGCAGCATGCGTGCATGCCCACCGACGTGGCGCTACACGCGCGCATTCAAGCGAGCCCGGCGACCTGGCTGGTCACGGGCGCGGCCGGGTTCATCGGCTCGAACCTGCTCGAAGCCCTGCTCAAGCTCGACCAGCAGGTCATCGGCCTCGATAACTTCGCCACCGGCAAGCGGGAAAGCCTCCTCGAGGTCGAGCGCACCGTCGGCCGCGCCAGGTGGAGCCGCCTGCGCTTCATCGAAGGCGACATCCGCTCGCTGGCGGACTGCCGCGAGGCCTGCCGCACGGTGCGCTACGTGCTGCACCAGGCAGCGCTCGGCAGCGTGCCGCAGTCGATCGACGACCCGCTCGCCTACCACGCCAGCAATGTCACGGGATTCCTCAACCTGCGGCTGGCGGCGCGCGACGCGGGCGTAGCGAGATTCGTCTACGCCAGCTCGAGCGCGACCTACGGCGACCATCCCGGATTGCCCCAGCAGGAGCCGCACATCGGCCGGCCCCTCTCGCCCTATGGCCTGACCAAGTACGTCGACGAGCTGTACGCGGAGCTGTTCGCGCGCTGCTACGGCGCGGGCTCGATCGGCCTGCGCTACTTCAACGTGTTCGGCCCGCGGCAGGACCCGCAAGGCGCGTATGCAGCCGTGATTCCGCAATGGGTGGCACGCATGATCCGCGGCGAGCCCGTGCACATCAACGGCGACGGCCGCACGGCGCGCGATTTCTGCCATGTCGCCAACGTCGTGCAGGCGAACCTGCGCGCGGCGACCGTCGTCGATCCGGCAGCGGTGAACGAGGTCTACAACATCGCCCTGGGCGAGATGACCACGCTGAGCCAGCTCCACGCGACCCTGCGCGAGCTGCTCGCGCCGCGCTATCCGCACCTGCGCGACAGCCGGCCCGAGCACCGGGATTTCCGCCCGGGCGACGTGCCGCTGTCGCAAGCCGATATCGGCAAGGCGATGCGTCTGCTCGGCTACCGGCCGCAGTGGCGGCTGCGCGAAGGGCTGGCGCAGGCGATCGAGTGGTATGCCTCTGGCGCGCCCGAGCAGCGCGCGCCGGCGCGCCAAGTGGCGTGACGCCGCCCGCGGTTCTCGTCCTCGGGCCGCAGCGCGCGGCGGTCAGCGGCGTCAGCACGCACGTGAACACCCTGCTCGCCTCGGATCTCGCGGACGATTTCTCGCTGATCCACTTCCAGGTGGGTGGCGAAGGCCTCAAGGAGAGCCGGGCCGGTCAGCTCGCGCGGCAGGCGTCGAGTCCGTTTCGCCTGGCGGTGGCAATCCTCAGGCGCGGCGCCGCGATCGTGCATATCAACAGTTCGCTCAACGCACGCGCCTACTGGCGCGATCTCGTGCACATGCTCGTCGCCAAGGCCTGCGGGGCGCGGGTCCTGTTCCAGGTGCACGGCGGCAAGCTGCCGGCGGATTTCTGCGGCAACAACCGGCTGCTGGCGGCCCTGTTGCGTCGCACGCTGCGGCTTCCGGACGCCATCGTGGTGCTCGGCAGCATCGAGCTCGACGCATACCAGCGGTTCGTCCACCGGGAGCAGGTGGTGGCGCTGCCCAACGGCATCGACTGCCGGCCCTATGCGAGCCTCCTGCGCGAGCGGACCGATCCGGCTGCTGCGCTTCGCCTGGCATACGTGGGCCGGCTGGCGAAAGAGAAGGGGCTCTACGAGCTGCTGACGGGCTTGCAGCTCGCCCATGCCGCGGGCGTACGCGCCCGGCTCGTCATTGCCGGCGCCGGCCCGGAAGAGGACAAGCTGCGCCGCTTCGCGGCTGCGGCCGGCATCGGACACGCGGTCTCGCTTGCCGGCCCGGTGTGCGGCGCGGGCAAGTCGGCGCTGTTCGCGCAGTCCGACCTGTTCGTACTGCCCAGCCACGCTGAAGGCCTGCCGTACGCGCTGCTGGAAAGCATGGCGGCAGGCGTCCCGGCCATCGTCACCAGGGTCGGCGCCATTCCCGACGTCGTCCTCGACGGCATTCACGGCCTGTTCGTTCCCCTGCACGACCCGCAGGCGATCGCGCACGCCATTGCCAGGCTGGACGCGGACCGGGAGCTGCTGGCGCAGATGGGCATCGCCTGCCGCGCGAGGATCGCCGCGAGCTACAGCGTGCAGCGGCTGGCGGGCGACGTGCGCCGACTGTATGCGGACATGTTCGCCGGCAAGCATGCCGACGCGCTGCACTGACCGCTGCCAACTTCGGGAAGACAAAGCATGTGCGGCATTGCTGGATGGATCGCAGGACCGGAGGGCCCGCTCAACCGGGGCACGCTCGAGTCCATGCTGCTCGCCATCGCCCATCGAGGGCCGGACGATTCGGGCATCGCGCAGTTCCGCAGCCATGGCACGGGCCACGACGTGTTTCTCGGGCACCGGCGCCTGGCGATCATCGACCCCGATGGCGCGCGCCAGCCGATGTGCGACGCCGCCGCCGGCCTGGCAGTGACCTTCAACGGGGAGATCTACAACTTTCGCCAGTTGCGCGAGGAGCTGAGCGGGCTCGGCTACCGCTTCACGCGCGACTCCGACACCGAAGTGCTGCTGCGCGCCTACCAGCACTGGCAATGCGCCGTGGTGGATCACCTGCGCGGCATGTTCGCGTTCGCGATCTGGGACGCCGGCAAGGAGCGCCTGCTGCTGGCGCGCGACCGCTTTGGCGAAAAGCCCCTGTTCCTGCACGAGAGCGCGAACGGTCTGTGCTTCGCCTCGGAGATCAAGGCGCTGCTGCGCGTTCCCGGCGTGAAGTGCGCCGTGGATCCGGCGGCGGTCTGGGACTACCTCGCCTATCGCTACGTGCCGGGACCGCAGACCCTGTTCAACGGCATCCGCAAGCTGCAGCCCGGGACGATAGCCGTCTGGGAGCGCGGCAAGCTCACGGAGTCGCGCTACTGGTCGCCGCCGGATCGCGCCATGGGCGGCTGCGCGAACCCGCCGGCCGACGTCGCCGGCACGTTCCTGTCGCGGCTGGACGAGGCGGTCAGTCTGCAGATGGTGAGCGACGTGCCCTTCGGCGCGTTCCTGTCGGGCGGCCTGGACTCCTCGATGATCGTTGCGCTCATGAGCCGCCACAATGCGAAGGTCAACACCTTCTCCGTCGGCTTCGGCGAAGCGGGCTACAGCGAGCTGGGCTACGCCGCGCAAGTGGCGCGGCACTTCGGCACGACGCACCACGAGATCACGGTCACCGATCGCGACCTCATCGACCGGCTGCCGGCGCTGGTCGCCTTTCGCGATGCGCCGGTGTCGGAGCCGTCCGACATTCCGATCTACCTGCTGGCCCGCGAGGCCGCGCGCAGCGTGAAGATGGTGCTGACCGGCGAAGGCAGCGACGAAGTGCTCGGCGGCTATCCGAAGCACGTCGTCGAGCGTTACGCCCGGCCCTACCAGTGGCTGCCGGCAAGCTTGCGCCAACGGCTGGTCGAGCCGCTCGCGCAAGCGCTGCCCTACGGCTTTCGCCGCGTCAAGACCGCCGTGGCCAACCTGGGCATCGCGGATTGGCGCGAGCGTTACGTGCGCTGGTTCGGCGCGCTGAGCGTCGCCGAGCGCGGCCGGCTGGCAGTGCGGCCCATCGAGCGCGCTGCGCCGGCCGCTGCGGCGCCCTTCGACGCGCATCCGCGCAACAGCTCGCTGCGGCGCATGCTGTACTTCGATCAGGCGAGCTGGCTGCCCGACAACCTGCTCGAGCGTGCGGACCGCATGACCATGGCGGCCTCGCTCGAGTCGCGCGTGCCGTTCCTGGACCACGAACTGGCCGCGTTCGTTTCGTCCCTCCCGGACCGCTTCCGCGTACGCGGCCGCACCACCAAGTGGATACTGCGGGCCGCGGCAAGCAACCTGCTGCCCGAGCGCATCCTGACGCGGCCGAAAGTGGGCTTTCGCGTGCCGGTGGGCGACTGGTTTCGCGGTCCGATGCGCGACTTCCTGGCGGGCCACCTGCAAGGCGCCAGCTCGATGACCCGTGCTTACTACGATGCCCGGGTGCTGGACGGGATCCTCGCCGGGCACTGGAGCGGCAGGCAGAACAGCGAAAAGCTCCTGTGGGCGCTTCTCAATCTCGAACTGTGGCACCGGCACTATGTCCAGGCATGAACTCGTGGATACCGGCGGCGGCATGGAGACCGCCGTCGTGCGCACGGGCGCCAGGGAATGGCTCAGGTGGCGCATCAATCGCCTGCGCTGCATGTCGCCGGCGGAGATCCCGCACCGCCTGATGCGCGCCGTGTCCGGCGTCGCGGAGAGCGCCGCGCTGCTGTTCGGGCCGCCGCGCGTGCCGGCCCCCGACCTCGGCGCGGCTTCCAAGCCATGGATCCGCCGCAGCGCCAGCGTGGAGGTTGCCCCGTACACGGCGGCCGCACAGCGCGTTGCCGCCGGCCTGCTCGACGTGTTCGCGCTGCGCAACGCCGACCTCGGCTCGCCGCCGCGCTGGAACCAGGACCCGAAATCGAGAATCGTGTCGCCGAGCAGCTTCGGCAAGCATCTCGACTATCGCGATGCGCGGCTGGTGGGCGACATCAAGTATCTCTGGGAACCCAACCGGCACCTGCATCTCGTGACCCTGGCGCAAGCCTACGCGCTCAGCGGCGACACCGCGCACCTGGAGGTGATGCGGCTGCACCTGGAATCCTGGTTCGCCGCCTGCCCCTGCCGCATGGGCCCGAACTGGTCGAGCGCGCTCGAGGCGGCGATCCGTCTCGTCAACTGGTCGGCCGCCTGGCAACTCGCCGGCGGCGTGCGCTCGCCGCTGTTCGACGGCGAGCGCGGCGAGCGCCTGCGCCGGCAGTGGCTCGAGTCGGTGTACCAGCATGCGCGCTTCGTGCGCGGCTACTTCTCGCGCCACTCCTCGGCCAACAACCATCTCATCGGCGAGGCGGCCGGGCTGTTCATCGCCGCCCTCACCTGGCCGCATTGGCCGGCATCCGCGCGCTGGCTCGCGGCGGCCAAGGGCATCCTCGAGGCCGAGGCGCAGCGCCAGATCGCCCCCGACGGCGTGAACCGGGAGCAGGCGATGTCCTACCAGCAGTTCGTGCTCGACTTCCTGCTGATCTGCCTGCTGGCCGGCAGGGAGAACGGCGTATGGTTCTCCGCCGTCTACGAATCGCGGGTCGAGGCGATGCTCGAGTACCTCGCCTCGGTCATGGACGCAGGCGGCCATGTGCCGATGTTCGGCGATGCCGACGACGGCCGCGTGGTGGGACTGGCGCCGGCCGCGGACTTCTCGTACTACCGGTCCCTGCTCGCGACGGGGGCCATCGTGTTCGGCAACGCCGAGTTCAAGCGCAAGGCCGGGCCGCTCGACGACAAGACGCGCTGGCTGTTGGGCGAACAAGCCGACGCGCGGTTCGATGCGCTGGGCGCGCCCGCCGCCCTTTCGCTGCCGCGCCAGAGCTTCCCCGCCGGCGGCTACCACGTCCTCGGCTGCGACTTCGACACGGACCGCGAGATCCGCCTGGTCGTCGACGCCGGGCCACTGGGGTACAGCGCCATCGCCGCCCACGGGCATGCGGACGCCCTGTCGTTCACGCTGTCGGTCGGCGGGCTGGAGTTCCTGGTCGACCCCGGCACCTATGCGTACCACACGCAAGGCGAGTGGCGCCGGTACTTCCGCGGCACCGGCGCGCACAACACCGTGCGGGTGGATTCGCGCGACCAGTCGGAGTCCGGCGGCAATTTCATGTGGCTGCGCAAGGCGCGCGCGGGCTGCAGCCTGTGGGAGAGCACGCCCGATCACGATCGGTTCGAAGGCTGGCAGGACGGTTACCGGCGGCTGCAGGACCCGGTCCTGCATCGCCGGCGGATCGTGCTGCACAAGGCCTCGAGGCGCGTGTTCATCGAGGACTGGCTGCACATGACGGGCCAGCACGACATCGAGCTGCTGTTCCATTGCAGCGAGCAATGCGTGGCCGAGGCAACCCCGGGCGGCTACGCCCTGCGCCAGGGCGGCAGGACGCTTCACCTCGCCCTGCCGCAGATCGAGGCGGCAAGCTCCCGCATCCACGTCGGCAGCGTCGCGCCCATCTTCGGCTGGGTGTCGCGGCGGTTCGACGACAAGCAGCCGGCACCGAGCATCGTCTGGCGGTGCCGGCTCCAGGGCGATGCCGTCCTGCGAACCGAGATCGCCTGCTGAGCCGACCGGACTAGTCGCGCTCGTCCGGGGCGTCAAACGCCTCCCCCAAACTGCAGTTCTTCCACCGATTGCGCAATCAAGGAGATTCATCGGTCATGCGGATCAGCGTCCTGGGTCTGGGGTACGTCGGCACCGTGACAGCGGGCTGCCTCGCGCAGCAGGGCCACGATGTGATCGGCGTCGACCCGGAGCCGCGCAAGGTGGACCTGATCAACGCCGGCCGCTCGCCCATCATCGAGAAGGACATCGGCAAGATCATCGAGCAGCAGGTGGCGGCGGGCAGGCTCGCCGCCAGCATCGAGGCCATCGACGCGGTGCAGCGCACCGATCTGGTCATGGTGTGCGTGGGCACGCCGAGCCGCGCCAACGGCGACATCGACCTCAAGTACATACGGCGGGTCGCCGAGCAGATCGGCGAAGCCATGCGCTGCCACCACGGCGCGCCGGCGGTGGTGATCCGCAGCACGATGCTGCCCGGCACCATGCGCAACGTGGTGATCCCGGCGCTCGAAGCCGCATCGGGGCGCAAGGCGGGCGCGGAGTTCGGCGTGTGCATCAACCCGGAGTTCCTGCGCGAAGGCAGCGCGGTGCACGACTACTTCAACCCGCCCAAGACGGTGATCGGCGAACTCAACGAAGCCAGCGGCAAGCTGCTGGCGGGTCTCTACGCCCACCTCGATAAGCCCCTGGTGCGCACCGACATCGAGACGGCCGAGATGGTGAAGTACGCCGACAACGCCTGGCACGCATTGAAGGTGGGATTCGCCAACGAGATCGGCAACGTGTGCAAGGGACTTGATGTCGACGGCCACAAAGTGATGGACATCTTCTGCAAGGACACCAAGCTCAACCTGTCGCCCTACTACCTCAAGCCCGGCTTCGCCTTTGGCGGCTCCTGCCTGCCCAAGGACCTGCGCGCGCTGCTGTACAAGGCGAAGATGCTGGACGTCTCCGTGCCCATCCTGGCGGCGATCCTGCCCAGCAACGAGCAGCAGATCGAACGTGGGGTACGTGCGGTGGTCGAGCGCGGCAGCAAGAAAGTCGGCGTGCTCGGCTTTTCCTTCAAGGCCGGCACCGACGACCTGCGCGAGAGCCCGGTGGTCGAGCTGACCGAGCGGCTGCTCGGCAAGGGGTTCGACCTCAGGATCTACGACAGCAACGTCAGCATGGCGCGCATCCACGGGGCGAACCGCGACTACATCCTGAACCGCGTACCGCACATCTCGCGCCTGATGGTGTCGAGCATCGGCGAGGTGATGAGCCACGCCGACACGATCGTGATCGGCAACGCCGCGCCCGAGTTCGTCGATGTGCCTGGGCGCCTGCGCGGCAGCCAGGGCATCGTCGACCTGGTGCGCATCAACGGCGCGCGCAGCGTCGCCGGCGTCTACGAGGGGCTGTGCTGGTGATGCCTCCCGCGCGACGCGTCCTGATGCTGGTGGAGAACCTGCCCAGCCCGTTCGACCGCCGCGTCTGGCAGGAGGCGACGACGCTGCGCGACGCCGGCTACGTCGTCTCGATCATCTGCCCGACCGGCAAGGGCTATGAGAAGAAGCGCGAGACGATCGAGGGCATCGCCATCTGGCGCTACCGCCTGCCCGTCGAAGCCCGGGGCGCGGCCGGCTACGCGATCGAGTACTCCGCCGCCCTGGTGCAGACCTTCCTGCTGTGCTGGCGCGTGCTGCTGACGCGCGGCTTCGACGTCATCCACGCCTGCAATCCGCCCGACCTGTTTTTCCTCATCGGGCGGCTCTTCAAGCTGCTCGGCAAGAAGTTCGTGTTCGATCACCACGACCTCGGTCCGGAGCTGTACGAGGCCAAGTTCGGGCGGCGGGATTTCTTCTACCGACTGATGCTCAGGCTGGAGCGCTGGAGCTTCCGCGCCGCCGACATCTCGATCGCCACCAACGAGTCCTACCGGCGCATCGCGATGGCGCGCGGCGGCATGGCGCCGGATCGCGTGCTCGTGGTGCGCAGCGGACCCAGCCTGGAGCGCATGACGATCCGGCCGCCGGACGAGCGCCTGAAGCGGGGACGCCGCCACCTGGTCGGCTATGTCGGCGTGATGGGCAAGCAGGAAGGCATCGACCTCCTGCTGCACGCGGTGCGCCACCTGGTGTTCTCGATGGGCCGCACTGACATCCACTTCGGGCTGGTGGGCGGCGGCACGTCGCTCGCGGCGATGCAGGCGCTGGCCGCCGAACTGGGCGTGGCCGATTTCGTGACCTTTACCGGGCGCGTGCCCGACGACGAGATGCTGGCAATGCTCAACACGGCCGATGTCTGCGTGAATCCCGACGCCGCCAACGAGATGAACGACAAGTCGACCATGAACAAGATCATGGAGTACATGGCGCTCGCCAAGCCCATCGTCCAGTTCGACCTCGCAGAAGGGCGCCATTCGGCACTGGCGGCATCGTTGTACGCGAAACCGAACGACAGCGCCGACCTGGCGGCAAGGATCGTCGAGCTCATCGACGATCCGCAGCGGCGCGCCGATATGGGCAGGTACGGACGCCTACGCGTGGAGAACGAGCTGGAATGGCGCCACGAGGCGCCCAAGCTGCTGTCGGCCTACGACAGCCTGTGGAGCGGCAGCACGTCGGGTCGGCAGGCAGAGCATCGCCGCGGCCTGCCGTCGCTGCGGCTGTAATCCGTTGCGCATCCTTGCGGCGTGCATTGCCCTGTCGCTCCTGGCTGGATGCGGCGCGGCTGGCGAGGACGAGGGCGGCGTTGGCGCAAACCCTGCGCCAACGCAGACGATCGCCGCCAGCCGGATCATCGATGAGAGCGGCGGCACCATCGCGGTGACCGGGTCCTCGCCGATCGCCGGCACGCAAGCCGTGTTCCCGGCGGGTGCCCTGCCAGGGGCGACCACGATCACCATCAGCCACATCACCAGCGCAGCCGGCGTTCCCGACGACGTCCTGGTGGTCGAGCTGGGCCCGGCGGGCACGGCGTTCTCGCAACCCGTGACCATGACCGTCAAGTACTTGCCGCAGTACCTCACCAACCGCGGCATCGGCGACCCGGCGACCTTGAAAGTCGTCGCGCTGAGCGCGGGCGCGGCCGGCGATACGCTGCGCACGGTGTCGCAGAACACGTCGCAGGGCACGGTGAGCGCGCAGGCCGCGCGCGCCGGCCGCTTCGCCGTGCTGGGCTACTCGAATGCCACCCTGTCGGGGAGTTACGGCTTCAACTTCACCATCATGGACGCCCGCTTCGGGTCGCCGGGCGTGATCGACGTCGACGTCCCCAGGACGCCATTCGCGGGCACGGTCACCGTGCCGTTCCCCGGCTATGCGTTCGCCTCCGAACTGGGGACGATCACCTTCGACGGCGCAGGAAACTATTCCTGGTCCGGAATCCGCAACAATGGCGGCACGCCGACCGCGGTCTCGGGCAGCGGAACCTACAGCGTCGACGCCGACGGCAGGCTGGCGCTGGACATCGGCCCGTCCGGCAACGTGCTCGCCGGCGGCAGCACCTTCGTGCTTACGTCGACCAGCGGGGACGTAGTGGAGATGGGCGTAGGCGTGAAGCTCGCCGGCGCGTACGGCAACGCCAGCCTCAGCGGCAGCTACGGCATCGCGCACCATTATTCCGATGCCAACGCCGGGCCGCTGAGCACGATTGCGCTCGATATTCCCAGAACGCCCTACAGCACCACCGTCAACGTGCCCTTCCCCGCGTACGCATTCAATACCGAACTGCGCGCGGCGACATTTGACGGTGCGGGCGGTTACAGCTGGTCGGGAACGCGCAATCGGGGCGGCGTCGTCAGCGCGGTGTCGGGCAGCGGCACCTACGCCGTCGCCGCGGATGGAACCCTGACGCTGGACAGCGGGCTGAACGGACACCTCCTCGCCGGCGGCGGCACCTTCGTCCTGGCGGCGACGAGCGGACAGCCGATGGAGATCGGCGTAGGCCTGAGAAGGGGAGGGAATTTCAGTGCCGCCAGCCTCGGAGGCACCTATGCTGTCACGTTCTACTACTCCGACCCGGGAGCCGCGCCGGCCGGCACGATCAACATCAGCATTCCGCGCACGCCGTTCAGCGGCACTTTCGCAGTGCCGTTCCCGCTCGCCGCATTCAGCACCGAATTGCGCACCGTGACCTTCAACGGCACGGGCAGCTACAGCTGGTCCGGAATCCGCAACCGTGGCGGCGTATCGAGCCCGGTGTCGGGGAACGGCACCTACGCCGTCGCCGCGGACGGGACGCTGACGACCGACGGCGGTCTTGCCGGGAACGTACTCGCCGGCGGCAGCACGTTCGTCCTCACATCGACCAGCGGCCAGGCCATGAGGATCGGCGTCGGCTTGCTCAGGTAGCGCGAGGATCACCGGCACCATGAGCGACTCCACGTTGGCCCAGGAGCGCGTGCGCGAGTACTGGGACGGCAGTCCGTGCGATTCGGACCAGAGCGACCGGACCCGGTTGTCGCGCGAGTACTTCCTGGATATCGAGCGCCAGCGCTACGCGCTGCAACCGCACATCCTCGATGTCCTTGCGAAGATCGATTGGCGCGGCAAGCGCGTCCTCGAAATCGGCTCCGGGCTGGGCACTGATGCACGCTTCATCATCGGCAAGGGCGGTGACTACACCGGCATCAACGTCGATCGAGCGTCGACCGAGGCGACTGCGCAGGCCTTGCGGGCCTTCTCGCTCCCCGGCCGCGTGCTGCAACGCGACGCGACCTGCCTTGATTTCCCGGACGGTGCTTTCGACGTGGTGTACTCATTCGGCGTGCTGCACCATATCCCCGCGGCCGACAGGGCCGTTGCCGAGATCCATCGCGTGCTCAAGCCCGGGGGCGAGCTGCTGGTGATGCTGTACAACCGCACCTCGGTCAACTACGCAGTCGAGATCCTGTTCCTGCGCAAGCTGGCCTTGCGTGTCCTGTGCCTGCCGGGCGCGATCGCCTTGCTCGCGCAGTTGGGATTCCCGCGCGGCAAGCTGGAACGTCACCGGGCGCTGGCGCGGCAGCTCGGCCGCATGCGGGCGGACGAGTGGCTGAGCCGGAACACCGACGGGCCGGACAACCCGCACTCCACGGTCTACGACGCGGCGCAGGCTTCAGCGCTGCTGTCTGCGTTCCGCGTCAAGGCAAGCGAGATTCGCTTCTTCGATCATCGGCACTGGGGCGTGTTGGGCCGCCTGCTGCCGGGCCGCGTCACGCGCGCGCTGGGCAGGCGCTGGGGCTGGCATCGCATCGTGCATGCGGTGAAAGACTGAGGCAGCGGACCCCCATCGTGCGCCGTCTCCTGCGCGCAGCCCTATTGCTCAGCCTCACCCTGGCCGTGACGCCATCCGGCGCGCAACGGGGATTCAGCGATGCGGCTGGCGCCACATTTGCCTGCCTGTTCGAAAGCTTGCCGGAAACCTGCGGCTTCACCGAGCAATCCGGGGGAGCGGGACGCGTCTCGCTGGTGCGCGTCGCCGGCATGAACGGCGTGCGCCTGCACACCAGGCCCGGCGACAGCCACGTCCATGGCAGCCGCACGGCCGAGCGCGCCGACTTGCAGCTATCGCAGCAGGCGAGCGATTGCTTCGAGGGCCGCGAGCACTGGTGGGCGCATTCGGTCCTGTTTCCCGACGACTACGTCGCGCCGCCCGAAAGCACGGCGACGCATTGGCACTTCGGCGTGGTCGCCGATTTCCACAACACCGCACGCGGTGCCGGTCAGGCCAACTTCCAGGTGAACGCGATGCCGGCGACCGCGAGTGCGCCGGACCGGGCCACCGGCCTGGGCTTCCAGATCGCCCACGGCGACCAGCAGCACCCGAGCATTTACTACGCGCCCATCGGTCCGGTGGTGAAGAACGTGTGGTACCACTTCGTCTACCACGTGCAGTGGTCCTCTGCCGCCGACGGCTACTTCGACGCATGGGTGAACGGCGTGCAGAAGATGGCCTATCGCGGACCCACGCTGTACCCGGGGCAAGGCTGCTACTTCAAGCTCGCCAACTATCACAGCGCCTTCGGCAAGCCCTCCTCGGTGATGCATGGGCGCGTGGTCCGCGGCGCCACGCCGGGCGCCGTGTCCCCCGGTCCGCTGGAAGGCCTCTTCCACTTGCGCCAGGCGTCGCGCAGCGGCAGGTAGATCCGGCCCCTGAGCGTGACCGGGACGGTGCAATCGTAGGTCCGCTCGACGCGGCCGCCGAAGCTCCTCTTGAAATTGTTGATGCCGGCGTGCTCGGTGGCGGCTTCGTCCTCGAACAGCCCGCCCCAGTCATAGCGCGCGAGGCCCAGCTGCCTGAACTGCAGCATGTCCTTCCAGTGCAGCCAGCGATTGGCGCGGCCGACGAGTGCGCGATAGTCGTTCTCCCGGTCGCGGAAGCAGGAGCCCGAGTACTGCAGCCACGCGGCGTTGCCGGCGGACCCGTAGGCGTGCCAGACCAGCGTCTCGCCCTGCCGGGAAGCCCTCGTGAGAACGAGCTGGCCCGCGTCGCAGGCGGCGCGCAGCCATTGCCCGTCGCACGTTTCGTGCGCCTTCTGCCGGGCGAATGTGTCGAAGAACGCGCGGAATTCCTCCAAGCGGCTTTCCGGATCAGCGATGAACTCCCACGACAATTCGTCCTTCGCATCGGCCCGCCTCACCTGGTACCGGCAGACCTTGCCGAACTCGCCGATGAGCGCGACTTCGGCGGCGGCAAGGTCCGTCACCAGGGACAGAAACGGCGTGCAGCGCGCACCCGCGACCGGAGCCTGCCGGCAGCGGTAGCGCAGAATGTCCACGCCGGGATCCCGGGGCGGTGCCTCGCCGAACCACAGCTCGCCGTAGGTTGCTGCCGAGCCCCTGATGCGGATCATGCGTGCGCCAGCCGTGCCATGCTCGGTGCCGCGCGCGGCGAACGCAGCCAATGCTCCCGGAACTCGCCGAGCGTCATGCCGCGGCACCAGG
>DASTHP010000189.1:0-15470 GCA_035718125.1 Burkholderiales bacterium
GTCCTGCCCGTTGCCGATGGCGGGGTTGTGGCCGATGCCCCAGTCGTTGGCGTAGCCGCCGTCGCCCATCGAGACGTACAGCATGCCGTCCTTGCCGAAGCCGATCCAGTGGCCGTTGTGGTTGAACTGCGGCCACGCCACGGAATGGATGCGCCGCGCCGAGCTCGGATCCGCCGTGTTCTTGTCGCCCTTGGAGACCGTGTATTCCTCGACCACGTTGCTGTGCGAGTACCACAGCATCTGCCCGAGGTCCGCCTGGTAATCGAGGTGCGCGCTGTAGGCGACGTAGAACTTGCCGTTGCTCTTGAAGTTGGGATGGAACGCGAGGCCGAGCAGGCCGCGCTCGTCGAAATCGTGGTGCAGCGCCGGGATCTTGCTGCGGATGTCGAGGAACGGCGTCGGGCGCAGCTTGCCGCCTTCGAGAACCTTGATGCGGCCGTTCTGCTCGATGATGAACATGCGGGCGTCGCCCGCCGGTTGCACCATCGCGAGCGGCGTGTTGACGCCCGTGACCAGCGGCTCGAGCCTGATCTTCACCTGCGAGAGCGCCGCGCCGCTGGCCGTGGCGAGCACGACGCCAGCAGCAAACGCGCCTCCTAGCTTCCTGATATTCATTGTCCACCTCCTATGTGAGTTGCCCCAAGCCGCGCGCACTGCCGGGCCGGCCTTCGTGCGCCGGGCGAGCGCAACTTCCCTTGCGCACGCCGCCTCCCCTGACCTGCAGGAAAATTCAGTATACGGAGGCGACGCCCGATTTGCCACAACGTGGGAACGCGTCCCACGATCGCGTTTCGCTGAAGCTGACGAAGATGAACGTGGGATGCCGCAATGCGCAATCCGCAATGCGGTTGCTGCAGCGCGCTACTCGATGATCAAATCGTCCATCGTGCGGCGGCTCTTGCGCTGCTCGACCTTGGGCTCGCGCCCCCCGCGCAGGATTGAATTCCCTTCGTAGACAGCGCGCTGGTCGATGGCCACCGGATTGAGCCAGTCCTCTTCCTTCATCTGGCCGCTCTGGCCGTAGGCCGCGAGCGCATTCTGGTAGCAAGCCAGCCTGACATCGGATTCCGAGATACCTTGTTGCAGCGCAAGCCTGGCGGTCTTGGCGACGCCGAGCGGCTCGGAGATCCCCCAGTCGCAGGCGGAGTCGACGATCACCTGCTTCGCGCCGTACTGGCGCAGGATCTCCACCATGCGCGAATTACCCATCTTGGTGCTGGGGTAGATCGAGAACGCCGCCCAGTAGCCGCGATCGAGCGTCTCGCGCACCGTCTCCTCGTTGTTGTGGTCCACCACCACCTTGGAGGGATCCAGGCCGTGCTCGTCGCACACGTCCATCGAGCGCGAGGTACCGCGCTTCTTGTCGCGGTGCGGGGTGTGGATCATCACCGGCAGCTCGAGCTTCTTGGCGAGCTCGAGCTGCAGCCGGTAGTACTTGTCCTCGAGCGCGGTCTGCTCGTCGTAGCCGATCTCGCCGATCGCCACGACGCCCTCCTTGAGCGCGAAGCGCGGGATCAGCTCCATCACGCCCTCGGCGAGCTCCTCGTTGTTGGCCTCCTTGGAGTTGAGGCCGATGGTGCAGTAGTGGCGGATGCCGAACTGGCTCGCGCGGAAGCGCTCGAAGCCGACGATGGCGGAGAGGTAATCGAGATACGACCCCACGTTGGTGCGCGGCTGGCCGAGCCAGAACGCCGGCTCGATGACGGCGACCACGCCGGCCCCCGCCATGGCCTCGTAGTCGTCGGTGGTGCGCGAGATCATGTGCGCGTGCGGGTCGATCAGCATCATGGCGGAATCCTCAGAGTGGCCGGATTAGTCTACTGCACGCTCGCCCAGGTGAGCTGCTTCCTCGAGATGTCCGCGGCGAGCGCAGGGACTTCCGCGAGCAGCTGCGCCGCGCGCCGGTCGGGGCTCGCCGCGAGCGCGAGCGCCGCGGCGCGGCGCTCGATGCCTTCGCCGCTCGCGAGCACGCGCGCCAGGTCGTCGATCGCGCCGCCTTCGGCGAACGGCCCCACGCAGCGCCAGATCTCGAACGGCACCGGCCGGCCGGCCGCCCAGCGCTCGTGGGCGAAGTCGCACATGATGCGCGCGAGCTCGGGATTGGCGCGCTCGTCCAGCCCCTGGATCGGCGCGAGCGGGCTGCCGATGAACAGCGCCTTGAGCACCATGTGGTTCCAGCGGTGCTGGTCGAAGTGCGCCTTGGGATACGGGTTGCGGTGCGCGATGGCGTCGAACACGCCGCGCATGTTGCTGCGCAGGCCTTCGCCCACCTGCTCTTCCAGCGACGCGGGATCCGGATACAACGGCAGGCCGCGATACAGCGTCGTCAGCTCGGCGACGTCAGCGGTGCGGCAGAGCGCGCGAAAGCGCTCCGCGAAAGGCTTGCCGCCCGCCGGCAGGCTGCTCAAGAGAAGGATGCGCGCGGCGTCGGTCAGGCTCCAGCCGCGCGGGTCCCAGCCCGGGATCGCCGTGTCCGCCGCTGCGAGGTCCGCATCGGTGAGCGCGAGCTCCGTCTTGCCGAGCTTGCGAGGCACCATGCCGAGCGCGATTTCGAGCGCGGCGTCCGACGAATCCTTCGCGAGCGCGGCGATCTGCGCTTCGAGCCAGGCGCCGCGCTCGGCATCGAGCTGGCGCAGCAGCCAGTCGCGCAGAAGTTTCCTCGCCGTGTCGCTCATGGCGCCTCCATCGGGGCTGATATTCTACGCCGCGTGCGTCCCGTGCTCGTGATCCTCGCCGTCGGCCTTTCGCCCGCTCTCGTCGGCGAGCACACGCCCAACCTGAAGCGCCTTGCCGCGCGCGGCGCACTGCGGCCGCTCGTCAGCGTGACGCCCGCCGTGACCTGCACGGTGCAATCCACGCTCGTCACGGGCCTCGCGCCGAGCGGCCACGGCATCGTGGCGAACGGCTGGTACTTCAGGGACCTGTCGGAGATCTGGCTCTGGCGGCAGTCGAACCGCCTCGTGGCCGGCGAGAAGATCTGGGACGCAGCCAAGGCGCGCGACGCAAGCTTCACCTGCGCCAAGATGTTCTGGTGGTACAACATGTACTCGAGCGCGGACTGGAGCGCGACGCCGCGGCCGATGTACCCGGCCGACGGCCGCAAGATCCCGGACCACTACGCGCACCCCTACGAGCTGCACGACGAGCTCGACGCGAAGCTCGGGCCATTTCCACTGTTCAAGTTCTGGGGCCCGCTCACCGACATCAGCTCGACCGAGTGGATCGCGCAGGCGACGCTGCACGTCATGCAGACGCGCAACCCGACGCTCGCGCTCGCCTACCTGCCGCACCTCGACTACAACCTGCAGCGACTCGGCCCCGATATTGCGCACCCGCGCGTGCAGCAGGACCTGCGCGAGCTCGACGCGGTGTGCGGCACGCTCATCGACTACGCGCAATCGAGCGGCCGCGAGGTGATCGTGGTGTCCGAATACGGCATCACGCCGGTAACAGATGCCGTGCACATCAACCGCGCGCTCAGGAACGCGGGCCTCATCACCGTGCGCCCGGAGGAGCACGGGCGCGAGATCCTCGATCCGGGCGCGAGCACCGCCTTCGCGGTGGCCGATCACCAGATCGCGCACGTCTACGTGAACGACCGCAGCCGCATCAACGAAGTACGCGCCCTGCTGGAGAAGCTGGACGGCGTGGAGCGCGTGCTCGATGAGGCCGGCAAGCGCGAAATGGGGCTCGACCACGAGCGCTCGGGCGAGCTGGTCGCGATCTCGAAGGCGGATCGCTGGTTCAGCTACTACTACTGGCTGGACGATCGCCTTGCGCCCGACTTCGCGCGCACCGTGGACATCCACCGCAAGCCCGGCTACGACCCGGTGGAGCTCTTCTTCGATCCCGCGGTTGCGCTGCCGAAGCTCGCGAGCGCGTGGCGCCTCGCCAAGCGCAAGCTGGGCCTGCGCGCGCTGATGGACGTCATCTCGCTCAAGGACACGCGGCTGGTGAAAGGCTCGCACGGGCGCCTCACCGACGACCCGGCCCACGGGCCGCTCGTCATCAGCTCGCGCCCGGACCTCCTCCCCGCCGGCGCAGTGCAGGCCACCGCCTTCAAGCCGCTAGTCCTCCAGCACCTCTTCGAATAATGGGGTCAGGGCCGAATTATTTTCCTGACAAATATTTCGGCCCTGACCCCATTTTTCCTAGGCGAGCAGATCGCCGCTGATGTCGGTCGCACGCGCCACGCCGCACAGCATCATCGCGCGCTCGAACTCGCCCTTGAGGATCTCGATGGCGCGCTGCGCGCCCGCCTCGCCGCCCGCCATCACGCCGAAGAGCGTCGCGCGGCCCGTCAGGACGCCCTGAGCGCCGAGCGCACGCGCCTTGAGCAGGTCCACGCCGCGGCGAACGCCACCGTCGATGAGCACAGCGAGCTTGCCGTTCGCCGCGCGCGCCACCGCCGGCAGCGCATCGGCCGTGGCGATCGCGCCGTCGAGCTGCCGCCCGCCGTGGTTGGAGACGACGATGCCGTCGCAGCCCGCGGCCACCGCGCGCTCCGCGTCCGCGGGATGCACGATGCCCTTCAGCACGAGCTTGCCCTTCCAGGCGTCGCGCAGCGACTTGAGGTCCTCCCAGGAGAAGGATGCGTCGAGCTCGCGCCCGACCGAGGCCGCGACGTCCGTGAGCCGCGGCGCCTGGGTGAGCATACCTTCGAGGTTCTTCATGCGCGGCACGCCGCGCGTCGCCATGCCCGAGAGCCAGGCGGGCTTGAGCAGCACGTCGCGCGAATTGCGCCACGTGGGTACGAAAGGCGCGGCGAAGTCGTTCCTGAGGTCGCGCTCGCGCTTGCCGCCCGTGGTGAGGTCCACGGTGACGAGCAGCGCCTCGTAGCCCGCCGCGGCGGCGCGGCGCACGAGCTGCATGCGGAAGTCCCTGTTCTTGAGCAGGTAAAGCTGGAACCACAGGCGCCCGCCGGCCTGCTCGGCGATCTCCTCGATCGAGTTGGTGGCGGGCGTGGCGAGCGAGTACGGGATGCCGGCCGCGCGCGCCGCGCGCGCGATCATCAGGTCGGCGTCGTGGCGTCCCGCGCCGATCGCGCCGGTCGGCGCGATCGCCATCGGCAGGGCGGAGCGCGTGCCGAGGAGGTCGACCCCGGTATCCACGGCATGCACGTCGACCAGCACCCGGGGCCGCAGGCGCACGCGCTCGAAGGCCTCGCGGTTCCCGCGCAGCGTGGTCTCGTCCTCCGCGCCACCGTCGAAGAAGTCGAACACCGACCGCGGCAGGCGGCGCTGCGCCAACCGGCGCAGGTCGGCGATGTTGACGGCGCGCGCGAGGCGGGACATGGGCCGCGAGTCTATCGCAGCGCGCGCGGCTCGCGCATAATTGCGCCTTCTCCAGCCCGAGCCCCCGATCATGGCCATCACCCTTTCTTCCGCCCCGCGCGCGCAGGCCGCGGCACGCCTGCGCGGCGTGCTCTCCCCCGTCGTCACGCCGTTCAAGCCGGACCTGTCCATCGACAGCGAGCGCTTCGTGCGCCACTGCAAGTGGCTGCTGAAGAACGGCTGCTCGGGCCTGGCGATCTTCGGCACCAACAGCGAGGCCAACTCGATGACGGTCGAGGAGAAGCTGACGCTGCTCGCCGCGCTGATCCATGCCGGCGTGCCGGGCTCGGCGTTGATGCCGGGCACAGGGCATTGCGCGGGACCCGCCACGATCCGCATGACCGCGCACGCGGTGAAGCACGGCTGCGCGGGCGTGCTGATGCTGCCGCCTTTCTACTACAAGGGCGTTTCGGACGAGGGCCTGTTCCGTTACTTTGCGGAGGTGATCGAGCGCGTGGGTGACGAGCGCCTGCGCGTCTACCTCTATCACATCCCGCCGGTGTCGCAGGTGCCGATCTCGCTCAAGCTGATCGAGCGGCTGCTCGCCAAGTATCCGGGCATCGTCGCGGGCGTGAAGGATTCCTCCGGCGACTGGTCGAATACCAAGGCGATGCTGGACGAGTTCGGCAAGTCGGGCTTCGACGTCTTCGCCGGCAGCGAGGCGTTCCTGCTCGACAACATGAGGAACGGCGGCGTGGGCTGCATCACCGCCACCGGCAACATCAACCCCGGTCCGATCGACAACGTCTACCGCAACTGGCGCTCGGGCGAGGCCGACAAGCTGCAGGCCGGCATCGGCGCCACGCGCAAGATCATGCAGAAGTACCCGATGATTTCCGCGCTCAAGTCGGTCATCGCGCATTTCGGCAACGATCCGCAGTGGGCAAGAGTGCGCCCCCCGCTCGTCGAGCTCACCCGGGAGCAGGAAGCCGCGCTGATCCCGGAGCTCAAGGCTGCGGGGTTCACCATGCCCGGCCTCGCGGGCTGAGCCGGTCTCGCAGCAGCAGCTGGCGCGCAGCTTGCCTACGGCACTCGTCACGGGCGCGGGCCGCGGCATCGGCCTGGCGACCGCGCGCGCCTTCCTGAAGGAAGGCTGGCGCGTCTTCGCGCTCGACAAGCAGTTCGGCACGGATGTCGCGGGCGAGCGCGTCGACTACGACCTCACCAGCCTCGCGGGCATCGCGCAGCTCGCGGGCCGGCTGGGTGCGATCGACACGCTGGTGAACAACGCCGGGGTGCTCTATTGCGAGCCCTACGACGCGATCCCCGAAGCGCACGTCGCCGAAATCATCGCCGTCAACCTGCGCGCGCCGGTGGCGCTCATCGAGGCGCTCGCGCCGCAGATGCGCAAGCGCAAGTCCGGCCGCATCGTCAACGTCGGCTCGGTCGCCGCCTTCACCGGACACCCCGATCTCTGGTACGGCGCCACCAAGGCGGCGCTGCTCAACATCACGAAGAGCTACGCCTCGCACCTCGGGCGGGACGGCATCCTGGTCAATGCCGTCGCGCCGGGCCCAACGCTCACCCCGATGTACGAGCAGTTGCCGCAGTCCAGAAAGGAAGGCGTCATGCGCTCGGTGCACGCGGGTCGCGCCTGCACGCCGGAGGAAGTGGCGCAGGTGATCCTGTGGCTGGGCACCTCGAGCCCGCACTACCTGTCGGGCGCGACGGTGGACGTCAATAGCGGGTCCTATCCGCGCTGACGCCGCGCGCATCGAGGAGAGGGAAACCATGGGCATCGACGAATTCATGGCCGGCTACAAGACGGCCTGGGAGCAGCGGGACGAGACAAAGCTGTGCGCGCTGTTCGCCGCCGACGGCGTGTACCGCAACACCCCGTTCGCCGAGCAGCGCGGCCACGCCGCCATCGCGGCGTACTGGCAGCGGGTCAAGCTGCAGGAGGACATCCACCTCACCTTCGAGGTCCTCGCCCGAACCCCGAAGGGCGGCATCGCGCACTGGCACGTCTCCTACCAGGTGGCATCGGAAGAGCTGTTCAAGATCTGGGCCGCCTCCACCGGCACCAACATGCTCGCGCGCAAGCCCGGCGACCCGCTGCCGCGCCTCGCCCTCGACGGCATCCTCGCGGCAGACTTCAACGCGAGCGGCCTTTGCCGCGAGTGCCGGCTGTGGTGGCACAGCATCATCGACAGGAGCCAGCCATGATCGAACACACGCTCGACACCACGCACTCCATCCTGCACGTGCGGCCGCAGGGCGCGCTCCAGCAAGGCGATTTCGCCGAGCTGGCGAAGACGGCCGATCCGCATATCGAGAAGACCGGCGGCCTCGCCGGCCTCATCATCGAGGCCCCTGCCTTTCCCGGCTGGGAAAGCCTCGGGGCGATGGCGGCGCACCTGCGCTTCGTGCGCGGCCACCACCGGCACATCCGCAGGATCGCGCTCGTCACCGACTCCCCGCTGGGCAATGTCGCGGAGCACCTGGTGGCGCATTTCGTGTCGGCGGAGATCAAGCACTTCGCGGCCGGGGAGCTCGAGGCCGCGAAGCAGTGGATCACGGCCAGTCGCTGATGCCGAGCCCGGCGCCGGAGCGCCGGCGGCTGCGCGCGCTGGCGCTTGGCCTGCTCCTGCTGGCTGGCTGCGCCATCGAGCACGTCTCGCCGGAGGATCCGGAACCCTTGATTCCGGATCGCTCCGCAGAGATCGCCGTGGGCCGGATGGACCGCGCGGCGGTGCGCGGGATCCTGGGAGCGCCTCGCCTCTCGAGTGCGTACTGGGGCTTCGACCTGTTTCGCACGGAGGCGGATCAGTCACGGACGGTGTATGCGGTCACGCCATGGCCGATTCCGTTTGCGCGTCTCACGGACCAGCTGCAGCGCTTCACGCTGGTCGCCTACGACGCCCAGGAGCGCGCCAGCGCGGTCGCGAGCGGGATCTTCCGCAAGCCCGCGGACTGGCGCCGGGGAAGCCCACCCCCGCTCGACCATTCGTCGCTGCACCTGCGTGCCGGGGAGTTGATGTTCTTCGTCGATCCCGAGGGCGCGCGCGACGTCAACCTGCTCGCTGCCCCCCGGCTCCGCGACGCCTTTCTGGAGCGGGCGCGCGCCTCCAGCGCCTGTACGGTGGTCATCGGCTGCGGCGACCGCGGCTGCAGCGACCAGTTGTCGGTGGATGCGGGGCCGGCACGCAGGCTGCCGCTGCGCACCGCGCATGCCTACTGGTCGAAGAAGGGCGAGCGCGACTCCTGGCTGCGGGGCGTCGAAGCTTACGGCGGCGACGCGCGCCTGCCCTGGCTCGAGGCGCTGGTGGCCGTCAGGCTCGCCCCCGGCGACCACGTGCTCGAGTTCTCGGCGAGATTCCTCGATGGCAGGACCTCCCTGAGCTTCGCATGCGTGCCGGGTGAGGTGACCTCCGTGGTGATCGATGCCGCCAGCAAGGAAGGCTTCTGGAAGCAGGAACTGGTGGATTGGCGCGTCGAGCGGAACGCCGCCCTGCCGGAGCGCTTTGCCCGCCGCGCGCTGATTGTGCTGGATGACGGCCAGTGGTACGTCGACGCGGAGCCCGGCCCGTAGGCGGGCCGTGCGCCGCCGCGGGCGCCTGTGCCAGAATCCCCGCCGGGGAGGCATTCATGAGAAAGATCGCCGCGGTCACGCTTGCCGTCTCCTTCGTCGCCATGGCGACCTCGGGGATCATGATGTACGTCGTCGAGAAACCCTCGTTCACCATCCAGATGCACCCGGTGCACAAGGTGTTCGGCATCCTGATGATCGCCGCCGCCGTCACCCACCTGTCGCTCAATTTCCGCGGCCTGCTGAACCACCTGAAGACGCGCTCGATCGCGGTCTACGGCAGCGTGCTGGTGGCGCTGCTGGTGCTTCTCTACGGCGTCGCCGTCAACAAGACGATCCCGCCCGGGCTCGCGCAGCAGATGGACGCGGCGGCCGCGCAGGCGGACGCGGATGACTGAGGCGCGCGCTCCGGCGGCGCGCCTGCGCATCGCGGCGCTGCTGCTGCCGGCCGCCGTGGCCGTCCTTGCCGCGTGCGCGAGCGCGCCCGCGCTGCAGGGGGACAGCCTCGCGGGAGCCATCGCCGCCCCGCACCGCAGCCCCGCCAATGTCGCGCGCGATCCCTGGCGGCATCCGCGCGAGGTGATCGAGTTCTTCGGCATCCGCGCCGATAGCGTGGTCGTCGAGATCCTGCCGGGCAGCGCCGGCTACTACATGGAGATCCTCGCGCCGCTCCTCGCGGACAAGGGCCGCTACGTCGCCGCGAGCCGTGACGCCGCCGCCGCGCCGCAGTACCTCGCCGATCACGCGAAGCTCCTCGCGCGGCTCCAGGCCGAGCCGCAGCGCTACGGCAAGGTGGCGGTGACGCAGTTCAACGCCGGGCTGCACGACATCGCCCCGGCGGGCAGCGCCGACTACGTGCTCACTTTCCGCAACCTGCACAACTGGGTGGAGCGCAACGAGACCGAAGGCGCGCTGCGCGCCTTTCACAAGGCGCTGAAGCCCGGCGGCATCCTCGGGGTGGTGGACCACCGCGGCCGCACCGACCTCTCGCAGGAGGCGCAGATGAAGAGCGGCTACCTGCGCCAGGACTACGCCGTGGCGATGATCGAGAAGGCCGGCTTCCGGCTGGTGGCGTCGTCGGAAGCCAACGCCAACCCGAGGGACACCAAGGACCACCCCGCCGGCGTGTGGACGCTGCCGCCGACCTACCGCCTGAAGGACCAGGATCGCGAGAAGTACCGCGCCATCGGCGAGAGCGACCGCTTCACGCTCAAGTTCGAGAAGCGCTAGCGGTAGAACAGGTGCCGGCCGATGCGGGCGACCTGCGTCTTTTCCTTCGACCACTCGGGCCGGATGTGCGTGGCGTGGAAGTGCAGCACGCCCGGCAGCGTCACCGGCGCGCGCCGGTAGAAGGCCGCTTCCGCGATCTCCTGCGCCCGGCGCCAGGCCTCGCCCTCCGGCTCGGGCAGCGCGTCGAACTCGGTCCAGGAGAACGCGCCCACGTAGCGCTTGCGGATGACATCCCAGTTCTTCTGGTAGACCACCGCGCAAACGGAGCCGGGATAGAGCCGCGAGGCGACGCGGTTCATGGTGACCTCCGCCACCGCGCGCATGCCCGCGGGCGGCTCGCCGCGCGACTCGAAGTAGACGTTGCGCGCGAGGCATTCGAGGTTCTCGAGCTCCACCGCGCGCGCCGCCGCGCGCCGCTCCTCCTCGCGCTCGACGTGCACCTGCATGCCGGCGCCGAGCCCGGCGAGCACCGCCAGGATCACGCCCACCGCCGCCCAGACCGTCTTGTCCGCGGTATGCCAGCGGCGCATCAGCGCCCGCCGCCAGTGCGCCAGCATCCAGTACGCGTTCGAGAGCATCGACGCCTCCCCTACCGGATGCGGTAGATCTCTTCGTCGAAGTTGCCGCGCCAGACGTTCAGGTCCACGCGCTTGCGCCTGTCCTGCGACGTCAGCACCGCGCGCTGGTCGCCCTTCTCCCAGCGGATCTTGGTGACCACGCGCGCGTCGCCCTCGCGCCGCTCGAACCGGTCGCGCGTCTCGGCGAACGGGTCGCCGTAGCCCTTCTTGAGCGCTTCGACGACGCGCTTCAGGTCGCGCTCATCGAAGCGCACGTCGAAGGCCTGCACGCGGTCGGCCTTGAGGTAGAAGGTGATGCGCGCGCGCGCGCCGGCGAATGCGATCTGCGCGTCGTCGCAGCGCCGCTCGGCCGCCGCCGATTTCCACTCCAGCGGCCGGCAATGCGCGCTGGGAAAGCCCTTGCGCACTTCGGCCTCGGTGGCGCCGAGCTGCACGCCGTTGGCGTCGTAGCTCCAGGCGGGGGTGGGGAGGAAAAGCAGGCAAACAAGGCCGAAAATCGGGGTCAGACCCAGCCTCGGGGTCAGACCCAGGTTTTCATCGCTTCTGGGTCTGACCCCGGTTTTCCTCCTGGGTCTGGCCCCTATTTTCGTTGCACCGCTTTCCATCGGAAGCACCCCGCTTCGTGGTCGTTCACCATGCCGACGGCCTGCATGAAAGCATACAGGATGGTGGTGCCGACGAACTTGAAGCCGCGTTTCTTCAAGTCTTTTGACAAGGCGTCGGAAACTTCCGTTCGCGGCGGAATGTCACGGATGCTGCGTCGCCGGTTGACGACGGGCTTGCCGCCGACGAAGCCCCACGTGTAGCGCGCGAAGCTGCCGAACTCTTTCTGCACGGCAAGGAAGCATTTCGCGTTGATGACGGAAGCTTCGATCTTGGCGCGATTCCTCACGATGCCCGCGTCCGCCAGCAGGGCGCGCTTCTTCTTCGCGTCGAAGCGCGCGACCTTGTGCGGATCGAAGCCGAGGTACGCCTTGCGGTAGGCGGCGCGCTTTTTCAGGATCGTGTCCCACGACAGCCCGGCCTGCGCGCCCTCGAGGATCAGCAGCTCGAAGAGCTTGCGGTCGTTGCGCACCGGCACGCCCCACTCGCGGTCGTGGTAGGCGATGGCGAGCGGGTTTCTCGCCCAGGCGCAGCGTTTCATGCGGCGCGCTTCACGCCGGCCTTGGGATCGTCCTTCACCTCGTGGCTCGCGGGCCGCGCGCGCAGCTTCACGTCGGTGAGCTCCGCGCGCTCGCGCGCCGCGTTGCGGTAGGCCTGGTCGCGGCCTGCGAGGTACTGCGGCGGCCAATACTGGCCGGCGTCCTGGTACCAGGCCGAGGCCTGCAGCGTGAAGTAGGGGTTCGCCAGGTGCGGGCGCGCGAGCGCGACGAGGTCCGCCTTGCCCGCGGCGAGCAGCGTGTTCACCTGGTCGGGCGTGGTGATCGCGCCCACCGTCATCGTCGCGATGCCGACCTCGTTGCGCACCCAGTCGGCGTAGGACGCCTGGTACATGCGGCCGTAGACGGGCTTTTGCTGCGGCACCGTCTGGCCGGTGGAGACGTCGATCAGGTCGCAGCCCGCGTCCTTGAGCCACTTCGTCGCCGCGACCAAGTCCTCGCCCGAGAGCCCGCCCGGCGCCCAGTCGGTCGCCGAGATGCGCACCGACATGGGCTTGTCCTTCGGCCAGGCGTCGCGGCAGGCGCGGAACACTTCGAGGGGATAACGCATGCGGTTGGGGATGCCGCCGCCGTAGTCGTCCGTGCGCCGGTTGGTGAGCGGCGAGATGAAGCTCGCCAGCAGGTAGCCGTGTGCCATGTGCAGCTCGAGCATGTCGAAGCCCGCTTCGTGCGCGAGCTGCGCCGAGCGCACGAACTGGCCCTTCACCAGGTCCATGTCGGCACGCGTCATCTCGCGCGGCACCTGCGATTCGCCTTCGTAGTAGGCAAGCGCCGAGGCCGACAGCAGCGGCCAGTTGCCCTCGCCCAGGGGGTGGTCGATGCGCTCCCAGCCCAGCTGCGTCGAGCCCTTGCGGCCGGCATGCCCGATCTGCATGCACAGCTTCGCCTTCGAGTTCGCGTGGCAGAAATCGGCGATGCGCCTGAACGCGTCGCGCTGGCGCTCGTTCCACAGCCCGGTGCAGCCCGGCGTGATGCGGCCCTCCGGCGACACGCAGGTCATCTCCACGTAGACCAGCCCCGCGCCGCCGATCGCGCGGCTGCCCAGGTGCACCAGGTGCCAGTCGGTGGGCACGCCCTCCACGGCCGAGTACTGGTCCATCGGCGAGACCACCACGCGGTTGGCGAGCTGCATGCCGCGAAGCCGGAACGGCGTGAACATCGGCAGCGGCGGGTTCTTCTCGTCCACGGCGTAGCCCTGCGCGCGCGCCTGCGCGGCGAACCAGCGGTGCGTCTCGCGCACGAACGCCGGGTCGCGCAGCTCGAGGTTCTCCCAGGTGATCTGCTTGGAGCGCGACATCACGCCGAAGGCGAACTGCTCGGGTGCCATGCCCCAGTAGCGCGGCATGTGCTCGAACCAGGCGAGCGACACGTTCGCCGCGTGCTGCGTCTTCTCCACCTCCTCGCGCCGCGCCGTGTCGTAGCGCGCGAGCGCCGGCTTCACCTCCCCTTCCTTCTTCAGCGCCTCGAACAGCGCGATGGCGTCCTCCATGGCGAGCTTGGTGCCCGAGCCGATGGAGAAGTGCGCCGTGGCCTTGGCGTCGCCCACCAGAACGGCATTGCCCATCACCCAGGTCTTGTTGACGATGTTGGGGAAATTGCGCCAGATCGAGCGGTTGGCGATCAGCGCGTGGCCCTCCAGCTCCTCGGCGAACACGCGCTCGAGCACCGGCAGCATCTCCGCCTCGCCCAGCTCGTCGAAGCCGAAGTTGCGCCAGGTGGCCTCGTCGGTCTCGATCACCCAGGTGGAGCGGCCCTCCTGGTACTGGTAGCAGTGCGCGAGCACGATGCCCTGCGGCGTCTCGCGGAAGAAGTACTTGAACGCGTCCAGCGGCTTGGTCGAGCCGAGCCAGGTGAACTTGTTCGGGCGCAGGTCGACGCTGGGCTGGAAGTGGTCCTTGTGCTGCTCGCGGATCCTCGAGTTGATGCCGTCGGCGACCACCACCAGGTCCGAATCGGCGAAGGGCGCGAGGCTCTCCACCTCGTGCTGGAAGCGGATCTCGACGCCGAGCTCGCGGCAGCGGTCCTGCAGGATGGCGAGCAGCGCGTTGCGCGAGCAGCCGCAGAAGCCGTTGCCGCCCGAGCGCAGCGTGCGGCCCTTGTAGACCACGTCGACGTCGCCCCAGTAGGCGAAGCGTCGCCGGATGCGCTCGTAGGAGGCCAGGTCGTAGGCCTTAAAGGTGTCGAGCGTCTGGTCGGAGAACACCACGCCGAAGCCGAAGGTGTCGTCGGGGCGGTTCCTCTCGTAGGCGGTGATCTCCCAGCGCGGCCAGGCTTTTTTCGCGAGCAGCGCGAAGTACAGCCCGCCGGGACCGCCGCCGATGACGGTGACTTTCATGTCAGTCCTCCGGAATCACGGCCGTCGCCTCGATCTCGAGACGCGCCGCCTCTTCGACCAGGCCGCTCACCTGCAGCACCGCCATCACCGGGTAGTGGCGGCCCATCAGCTCGCGGTACGCCGCGCCCACCTCCTTCAGCGCGCCCAGGTACTCCTGCCTGTCGAGCACGTACCAGGTGAGGCGCACCAGGTGCTCGGGCTTGCCGCCCGCCTCGGCCAGCACCGCGAGGATGTTGGCGAGCGCCTGGCGGAACTGGCCGGCGAAATCCCGGGCCCGCCATTCGCCCTGGCCGGTGAAGCCGACCTGTCCCGCGATGTACACGGTCGTGCCGCCCTTTACCGCGATGCCGTTGGCGAAGCCCTTGGGCTTCGCCCAAGAGGGAGGTTGCAGGATTCTCATCGTCATCGGATCACAGATCCCTCAGTTTGAAGCGCTGCAGCTTGCCGGTCTCGGTGCGCGGCAGCGCATCGCGGAACTCGATGGCGCGCGGATACTTGTACGGCGCGATCACCTTCTTCACGTGCTCCTGCAGCTGCGCCACCATCTCGGGGCCGCGCGCGAGGCCCGGCTTGAGCACTACGTAGGCCTTGACGACGGTGCCGCGCTCCGCGTCGGGCGCGCCGACCACGCCGCACTCGGCGACCGCCGGATGCGCGAGCAGCGCGCCCTCCACCTCCGGCCCGGCGATGTTGTAGCCGGCCGCGATGATCATGTCGTCGGTGCGCGCCTGGTAGAAGAAGTAGCCGTCCTCGTCCATGGCATAGGCGTCGCCGGTGATGTTCCAGCCGTGCTGCACGTAGTTGCGCTGGCGCTCGTCGGCCAGGTAGCGGCAGCCGGTGGGGCCTTTCACCGCGAGCCGCCCGACCACGCCGGGCTTGCAGGGCCGGCCTTCCTCGTCCAGCACCGTCGCGCGGTAGCCGGGAATCGCGTAGCCGGTGGCGCCGCGGCGCACGCGCTCGGGCGTGTGCGAGATGAACATGTGGATCATCTCGGTCGAGCCGATGCCGTCGATGATCTCGATGCCGCTCGCCTGCTTGAAGAGCTGGCGCGTCGCATCCGGCAGCGCCTCGCCCGCCGAGACGCACTTCTTGAGCGAGCGCAGGTCGAAGTCCTTCGTGAGGCCCGCCATCGCGCGGTACATGGTGGGCGCCGAGAAGCACACCGTCGCCTTGAAGCGCTGGATGGTGTCGAGCAGCGTCTCGGGCGAGAGCTTCTCCACCAGCACGGTCGAGGCGCCCACGCGCATCGGGAAGGCGAGCATGCCGCCCAGGCCGAAGGTGAAGGCGAGCGGCGGCGTGCCGCAG
>DASTHP010000190.1:0-3246 GCA_035718125.1 Burkholderiales bacterium
TGCAATCGCTCGCATGTCATGCTCCTCGTAGAAGTCGGACCGTATCCTGAATGCTCACCGAACTGCCTCTCCACCGTGTTGACCTAGCGCAAACTCCCTGGCCAGCAGTTCGTAGGAGCGCTCACGCGATGCGTAGTCCCCAGTGATGGTGAGCAGCATCACCTCGTCCGCGCCATAGCGCTCCGCGAGCGCGCTAATCTCGCGGCGGCATCTTTCCGGACCGCCGATGATCGCGCGGTCGCGTTGGGAGAGCACGTAGCGGCGCTCTTCCTCCGTGTAGGCGTGGCCTTCGGCCTCCGCCAGGGTGGGCACCGGCCCATCGACGTTGAGCGCCATGTGCAGCCGGCGCAGGTCGATGGAGGCCGCCAGGCGCTCGGCCTCCGCGTCGCTCTCGGCGCAGATCGCGAACACGCAGACGATCGCCGCGGGGGCGCCCTCGCGCGCCGAGGGCTGGAACTGCGCGCGATAGGCGCGCGTCACCGCGTCGCCGCCGCGCGCGTTGATGAAATGCGCGAACGCGAAGCGCAGGCCGAGCTGCGCCGCGAGCGCGCCGCTGTAATCCGAAGAGCCGAGCAGCCACACCTGCGGCGCACCCTCGCCGCCGGGCTGCACGCGCACGCGCTTGTGCGGATGGTCCTCCGGCAGCGTGCCGTCCAGGTGCCCCACGAGCTCCCAGACGCGCTGGGGGAAGTCGTCGGCGCTCGGAAATTGACCGCCCGCCACGGCGTGCGCGGTGCGCTGGTCGCCGCCCGGCGCACGCCCGATGCCCAGGTCGACGCGCCCTGGGTAGAGCGCCTCCAGCATGCGGAAGACCTCGGCGACCTTGAAGGCGCTGTAATAAGGCAGCAGCACCCCGCCCGTGCCCACGCGCAGGCGCCGGGTCTCCGCACCAAGGCGCGCGAGCAGGACCTCCGGGCAGGGGTCGGCGAGCGCGGCGATGGCGTGGTGCTCGGCGAGCCAGTAGCGCTCGTAGCCCAGCGCATCCGCCCGGCGCGCGAGGGCCAGCGTGGCCTGGATCGCCTGGGCCGGGGAGTTGCCGGAAATGACCGGGGACTGGTCGAGGACGGAGAGTTTCAGGGCCATCGCGGCATTATCGCGGCCCTATCCGGCCCACCCGGCACGCTATTTCGCTTCGGTGGAGCGTAAGCGCAGGTTGCCCGGGGCCGACTGACCGCCATGCGCATCCCGCCAGCCCCAGCCCTTGTCATTCTTGCCAGCCTGTCCGGCCTCGCAGGCCCCTCGCATGGCGCGCAATGCGAGGCCCGCTCGGGGCCCCATACGACGGCCCTCGTGGAGCTTTACACCTCGGAGGGTTGCGACAGCTGCCCGCCTGCCGACCGCTGGCTGCAGGGGCTGGCCGGCCGCGGGCTCGCCCCGGACAAGGTGGTCCCGCTGTCGCTGCACGTGAACTACTGGGACTACATCGGCTGGAAGGACCCCTACGCCCAGCAGCGCTTCGCCGACCGCCAGCGCAAGCTCGCGCAGGTGATGCGGGCGCGGATCGTCTATACGCCCCAGGTGATGCTGCAGGGGCAGGATTTCCGGGCCTGGGGCGGCCGCGCCTTCGAGGAGGAGGTTGCCCGCATCAATGCCCGGCCCCCCAAGGCGGCCATTTCGCTCTCGCTGCAGGGCGGACAGCGGGATACGCTCGCGGTGGAGGTTCGGGCGCAGCTCCTCGCGCCCGGCGAGGAAGCCGAGGCCGCGCTCTACCTTGCAAGCTATGAGAACCGGCTCGTCCAGCGCGTCGCCGCTGGCGAGAACCGGGGCCGGACCCTCTCCCACGACTACGTGGTCTTCGAGTGGCTGGGGCCGATCGCCTTTGCCGGAGGGCGAGCCGAGGAGCGTCGGACGCTGCCGCTGCTGCCCAAGGCCGTCCTCGCGAACTCGGGCGTGGCGGCTTTCGTCCAGAATCGCCGTACCGCGGAGGTGCTGCAGGCCCTGATGCGCCCGGCCTGCCCGGGCGAGTGAGCGCCCGCAGCGGCTTCCCGGGGCCCGAAAATGAAGTTTCTGCGAGGGGCGGCAGCCTTCGGTATCATTCGCCCGGTCTCGATAGCAGGGCCACCCGCCCGGAGGCATGAATCGTGCTCGCAACGCAGATCCGCCAGAAGGACGGGATCTTCTACTTCGTCAGCTACCCTGCCAAGGAGCTGCTGGCGAGGGTGCGCTTCATCAGCCGCTTCTATGGCGACGGCGAGCAGATCGCCCCCTCGCGCATTGCCCAGGACGACGACGTCGCGCAGTTCATCGCGCGCATCGAGCGCACCGACCATGCGTTCCAGCGCGGCCTGTCGCAGGCCAAGGTGCGCCAGCTGCGCAACTTCTACGAGACGGCGGTGACGCAGCCGCCGATCCCTGGAACGGTGCTGCTGTTCACCTCGGAAACCCTGCGCTACCAGTCGGCGGCCGACGGCATGGGGCACCTGTCGGAGCCCAGCTCGAAGTTCCTCATCATCGACGGCCAGCACCGCCTCGCGGCGCTGCACTTCTACCTGCAGGACCGCCCGGCCGAAGCGGCCACCATCCGCGTGCCGTGCATGATCTTCGACGGCCGCACCGAGGACTTCTCCACCGAGATGTTCGTCATCATCAATTCGACGCCGACGCGCATCAACAAGAGCCACCTCGTCGACCTGTACGAGAAGGTGTCCTGGGCGGCGCCCGACCGCAAATTCGCCGCGCGCCTGGTGGACAAGCTGTACCGCGAGGGCGACAGCCCGCTGCGCTACCGCGTCAACCGTCTCGGCGGCCGCAGCCAGCGCGACAAGTGGATCCTGCAGGCGGAGCTGTTCAACGAGCTGCACCGCTGGGTGCGCGCCGACTGGCGCAAGATCCAGGTGACCGGCGGCAGCGCGAAGAACGTGGACAAGTACTACGCCGCGATGCGCGACTTCCTGAAAGCCGCGAAGGCCGTATTCGACGACGTCTGGGGCAAGGACAACTACATGGTCACCAAGCCGGTGACCCTGAAGGCGCTGATCCGCGTCGCCACCGCGATCGCGCGCGAGGACGGCGAGCCCGCCGAGGGGCGCCAGCAGCGCTGGGAAAAGCGCATCGCCCCGTGGGCCGACATGGTGCGCGAGTTCCGCGAGGAAGGCTTCTACGAGCGCTTCGCCGCCAAGGGCGAAGTCGAGCGCGTGGCGCGCATCCAGAAGGACCTGGCGCGCGCCGCGGGCATCGAGATCAAGAAGAGCTGATCGCGCCGGCGGCGGCGAGCCGCTCGATCTCCGGCGCGCCGTAGCCCAGTTC